>JAHEKO010000069.1:0-8351 GCA_024638355.1 Acidobacteriota bacterium | reverse complement strand
AATTAGTCAGGACTGCGGGTCCTTGGGAGACTCGGGCTCGACTTCGGGCTCCCAGGGCTCGTCACCGGCCGCGCGCTCGGGCTCAGGGGCGGGCTCCTCGGGGGCCTCCCAGTTCAGATCGGGCGGCATGTCGGCCGGATTCGGAGCGGGCGGCTCGGGCGAGCCCGGAATCGGCGGCAAGGTCGCCTGAGCGGCGCCAAAGCCGTCGTCGAGCGTGCCGAATCTCGTGAGGAGCGCGGCGCCCAGCCCGACCGTCCAGACCACGTACTTCAGGATGGCCCCGAAAGCCACGAACATGAGAGTGAAGAACCAGAGCGGCCCGGGCAGCAGATCGAACAGATCGCCGAGAAACGAGATGATCTGGATCAGGCCGACGCCGACCACGATCGCCACGTAGGGACTCACCATCTTCCAGCCGAAGCGGCGCTCGGCCCAGTGGCCGACCGTGAAGGCCACCGCCGTGTAGCCGAGGAAGGAGACCAGGATCAGCCCGAGGATGGCGAAGGGCACCAGCGCCAGGAGCGGAATCCCGACGATCGAGATCAGCAGGATCAGGCAGACCAGAACCAGGAGCGGCACGACCAGGATCTCGGCCACCAGGCCCACCAGGCCCGCCTTCCAGGCCTCCGCCCGCACCTTGCGCGACATGCGCTCGATCGGTCCGTGGGCCAGGAGATAGGCCAGGCAGGCGAGAAGGGCGAGAAGGATGAGGCCGAAGAAGCTCCAGAACAGCTTGAAGACGCGGCCGAATCCCCACATGCCGCTGCGCCCGCCATCCCACCAATCGGTGTCCCAGTCGAAGTCCCAGTCGCCGGAATCCGGCCAGCCGAAAGCGATCTGGGGCCCGAACGGAACCTCGACGATATCGCCGCCGACGAAGGCGTTGTCGTCCACCTCGACCTGGCGGCCGACGCTGATGACGTCTCCCTTGACTTCGGTTCCCGCGTCCAGGCGCGCGGTGCCGCCGATGGCGGCGACGTCGCCGGTCACCTCACCGCCGCTCTCGACCCGCACCGAGCCGCCGATCGCCACCGCATCGCCGATGACCTGCCCGCGCACCGTCAGGGTGCCGCCGAACACCACCACACCGCGCGCCTCTTCGTCGGCATCGATGACCACCGAGTCGCCCACCACCACCTGCGAGTCGGTTCGTGAGCGCGCGCGGCGCGAGCGCGGCGGACGGGGCGGCGGCGGCGGCTCGGCGCGCACCCGAGTCGGCCGGTCACCGCCGAACGTCTCGGGTCGTTGGCGCGACTCGAGCTCCCCCAGCCGCCGCACGACTTCGGCGGCCGAGCCCAGCCGTGCGTCCAGGCCGGACGGCGTGACCGCAACGCCGTCGATCACGAAGGTGCCGTCGGTGATCTCGATCGCCGCGATGCCGTCTAGATCCTCCCGCGGCTCGAGCAGTACGCCGTTGCGCAAGCGCAGCACTCGGAAGAGGCGGTCGACCTCGCCGCGGATCGCGGCTTCGTCGCTGGCCTCGGCTTCCGCCGGTATCGTGGGAGCCTCTTCGACCTGCGCGGCGCCCGGGGCGGCGGCGAGGACCGCCAGCAAGGGCAGCCACAACCACCAGCGGCGGGTCAGTCGGGTTCGGAGATCAACCAGGTTGCGCATAACGGGAGTTCCTCTCGGAAAGCAAGAGACCGTGGAGCAATCGTAGCGCCGCGGCGCTGACCAGCGCGGCGGCCGCGATGGCCGTCATCATCTGGGGGGAAGAGACGCTCTCGAAGACGATGCGGGCGGCCCCGGAGAACGCGCCCCAGACCAGCACGCTCTCCGCCAGGCGGGCGGTCAGGCCCACGAGGAAGCCGGCGGTGAGATCGATCGCCCTACCCGGGCCGAGGCCGATCCAGAGGGCGCCGAGGAGACGCGGCATCGCTCCGCCCAGAACGGCCACCAGCGCGAACGCGACGGCCAGAAGAGCCTTCCATTGCGGCGTGAGGCGAGGCGCCGAAAACAGACCGCGCGGCTCCATGCCGAGCCGGCCCAGGACGGCCGTCAAGAGGCCCGCCGGCGGCGCGTAGCGGGGCAGGCGGAGAAAGACCCGCCTCAGCGCCGTCTCGGCCCGGTTGGGATCGGCCTCGCCCTCGGCATTTAGCCAGGTAACGACTGTCTTCTTGAGTGCCCTTTCCACGACTCTTCTCCTCTAGTGCGCCCTACGAGACCCCTTCTCCAAAGGTTTCACCCCCGAAGGTCCCCAGCCCATCCGCGTCAGCTCCCGCGCCAGCGCCTTCCGCGCGCGATGCAGATGGGTCTTCACCGTGCCCAGGGGGAGCCCGGTCACCTCGGCGATCTCCTCGTAGGCCAGACCCTCCTGAAACCGCAGGACCACGACCTCACGGTATGCGGGCCGCAGCCGGCCGAGGGCGGCCTCGAAGGCGGCCGCCAGCTCGCCTCGCTCGGTGGCCGCCGCGGGGCTCGCGGCGCGTGGATCGGGCACCACCGAGAGCAGGTCGCCCTCGTCTTCGCTGGTCTCGAGCGGAACGGTGGCGATGCGCTTGCGGCGCAGACGGTCGATCGAGGCGTTGTGCGCGATCTTGAACAGCCAGCTCGAGAACTTCTTGGACCGATCGAAGCGGTCGAGGGCCCGATAGGCCTTGACGAAGACCTCCTGGGCGAGCTCCTCGGCGTCCGCCGGATCCCGCACCATGCGCAGGATGAGCGCGAAGATCGGCCGCTGGTAGCGGCGTACGAGATCGCGGAATGCGTCCTCGGAGCCGCCGAGGACCCGCAGTACCAGCTGTTCGTCCGGCAGGGACACGATACGCGTGACGCGAATGGACCGGCATTCCTACGCGCCGGCCCAAGGGTACTCCTCTGACCGCGTGTACGTATCGTGTCCCCCCGAGTTCAACCGCTCGAGCCGGAGGGCTCTCGGCGCCCGGCGAGACTCAGTACGCCGCCAGGTAGCGATCCCGCTCCCAGTCGTGGACTGAAGAGATGTAGTCCGCCCACTCGACCGCCTTGGCGTGCTGGAAGTGCTCGTGGATGTGGTCGCCCAGCGCCTCGACGAGAATCTTGTCCTTGGCCAGATGCTTGAGCGCCTGGTTCAGATCGCCGGGGAGCTCGTCGATCTTGAGGCGGCGCTTCTCGCGGTGACTCATGGCGAAGATGTTCTTGTTGACCGGCGGACCGGCGTTGAGTTCGTTCTCGACGCCGTCGAGGCCCGATGCCATCATCGCCGCGATGGCCAGGTAGGGGTTGCAGCCGGGGTCGGGCATCCGCACTTCGCAGCGGGTCGACATCCCTCTCTTGGCCGGTACCCGCACCAGCGGCGACCGGTTCTTCTCGGACCAGGCGATGTTGGTCGGCGCCTCGAATCCGGGCACCAGCCGCTTGTAGGAGTTGACCAGCGGGTTGGTCACCGCCACCAGCGCCTTGGCATGCTTGAGGATGCCGCCGATGTAGGCCAGGGCGGTCGTCGAGAGCTGCCAGTCGCCGTCGGGATCGTAGAAGGCGTTCTCGCCGTCGATGGAGAGCAAACTCTGGTGACAGTGCATCCCCGAGCCATTGACGCCGGCGATCGGCTTGGGCATGAAGCTGGCGTGCAGACCGTGATCGAGGGCGACCTTCTTGACCACGAACTTGAAAGTCGCCACGGAGTCGGCGCACTTGACGGCGTCCGAGTACTTGAAGTCGATCTCGTGCTGCCCCGGGGCGACCTCATGATGCGCCGCCTCGACCTCGAAGCCCATCGATTCCAGGACCACGACGACGTCGCGCCGGCACTCCTCGCCGAGGTCGACGGGCGTCAGATCGAAGTAGCCACCCACGTCGTGGGTCTCGACCAGGGGATCCCCCTTCTGGTCGCGCTGGAAGAGGAAGAACTCGGGCTCGGGGCCGAAGACCGCCGTGTAGCCGGCCTCCTTCGCCTTCTCCACCTGCCGCTTCAGGCAGAGTCTCGGACAGCCGGCGAAGGGAGTGCCGTCCGGCCGGTAGACGTCGCAGATAAGGCGCGCGACGCGGGTCCCATCGGGACTGGTCCAGGGATTGACGGTGAAGGTCTCGAGGTCCGGTACCAGCAGCATGTCCGACTCTTCGATCCGAACGAAGCCCTCGATCGAGGAGCCGTCGAACATGATCTGGCCGTCGAGAGCCTTCTCGAACTGGCTGCGCGGCACCTCGACGTTCTTGAGCGCTCCCATCAGGTCGGTGAACTGCAGCCGCAGAAAGCGCACCTTCTCGCTTTCGACGGCTTTCATGATCTCGGCAGGATTCATCAGAGTGTCATCTCCTTTTTGTCGTGACGACGAGAACCTAGTTCAAAAAAACCCTCTGCGCAACACATTTTTTGCAAAACGTCAGGTATTTCTTGCGCAAACTGCACAACTTTATGTGCACTGCGGCGTCGAACGAGTCGCGCGCCGCTGTGCTAGCATCCCCGGCGATGCTGCAGGATCTTCCGAAGCCCAAGATATGGGATTTCGTCGCGATCGCGACCGCCGGCCTGGGTTTCGCGGTGGCCGCCGCCAATGCCTCGATCGCCCTCGGCGGCCCGGCCGGTCAGGCCCCATCCGACGCATTCACCCTCGCCATGGTCCTCTCGCAGGCGCTGATCGCCTCGGCGAGCCTCTTCATCCTGGGCAAGACCGCAAAGCACGGAACGCTGTGGGGTAACCTCGGCGCGGTGGCCGGCATGCTGATCGGCGTCAGCGGAGTGCTCCTGGCCGGCGCGATGTGGGTGGCCGCGTAAGAAGCCGGCCCCTCGCCTCACTCAAATCGTGCGTCCACGACCGGCGGCCGACCGGCCGGCCGTTCGTGCCCCCCGTACCCGCTCGCCGAAGGAGCCGTGAGAATGCCGCAGAGTCCGTCCGATACCGCCACCGCCCCGACGGCGGCTCCAGCCGGCGGCCGTGCCGGTCTGCTGATCAAGATCGTCCTCGGCCTCGCCGCGGTGGCGGCGCTCTTCGTCGCCGGCAAGGAGCTGGGCGGCTATGTGCCGCAGTTCGCCGAGTGGGTGGATAGCCTCGGCATCTGGGGCCCGCTGGTCTTCATCGCGGGCTACGCCGTGGCGACCGTGGCCTTCGTACCCGGCTCGCTCCTGACGCTGGCCGCCGGCGCCATCTTCGGGCTCGGCAAGGGGACGCTGCTGGTCTTCTTCGGCTCGACCCTCGGCGCCTCGGCAGCCTTCCTCATCGCCCGCTACCTCGCCCGCGGGGCGATCGAGCGTCGGCTCGAGAGCCGCCCGAAGTTCCGCTCGATCGACAGCGCGGTCGGCCGGCAAGGACGCAAGATCGTCTTTCTGCTGCGGCTCTCCCCGGCCTTTCCCTACAGCCTCCTCAACTACGGTCTCGGCCTGACCAGGGTGCGCTTCGTCGACTACCTCATCGCCTGCCTCGGCATGGTCCCCGGCACCTTCCTGTACGTCTACTACGGCAAGGCACTCGGCAGCCTGGCGGAGGTCGCCAGCGGTGCCCGCCCCGACCGGGGCGCGGCCGACTGGGCGCTTCTCGGCGTCGGGCTGGTCGCCACCATCCTGGTGACGACGATCATCACCCGCATCGCCCGGCGGGCGCTCCGCGAGGCCCAGGGAGAAGAAGATGCTTGAGCGACTGGAGAATCCGGGTCTCGACGAAGAGCTCGCCGCCCTCGTCGAGCCCTTCGACCGCCACAACAAAACCCTGGTGGACAACGTCCATCCCGTCGACTGGGTGAATCCGGAGCCGGCGGGCCGCTACCATCTGGTCGTGATCGGCGCCGGTACCGCCGGGCTCGTCAGCGCCGCCGGCGCCGCCGGCCTCGGAGCGCGCGTCGCCATGATCGAGCGGCGAATGCTCGGAGGCGACTGCCTGAACTACGGCTGCGTGCCGTCGAAGGCGCTGATCCGGGCCGCCCGCGCCTGGCACGACGCGGCGCGCGGGCACGAGCTCTTCGGCGCCCCAGCCACCTCGGGCAGCGGGGACTTCGGCCGCGTGATGGCTCGCATGCGCGAGCTGCGGGCGGGCATCAGCCGGCACGACAGCGCCCGGCGCTTCCGCGACCTCGGCGTCGACGTGTTCATCGGCGAGGGGCGCTTCGTCGGCCCCGACTCGGTGGAGGTGGGCGGCCGGCGTCTCGAGTTCCGGCGCGCGGTCATCGCCACCGGCGCGCGACCCTTCGTGCCGCCGATCCCGGGCTGCGGCGAGGTCGGCTATCTCACCAACGAGACCGTGTTCACCCTCACCGAGCTCCCCGGGCGCCTCGGCGTGATCGGGGCCGGCCCGATCGGATGCGAGCTGGCGCAGTCGTTCGCCCGCTTCGGCAGCCGGGTGACCCTGCTCGACATGGCCCCCCACATCCTGCCGCGCGAGGATCGGGACGCCGCGAAGATCGTCGAGGATTCGTTGATCCGCGACGGCGTCGAGCTCGAGTGCGGCGTCCGGGTCGTGGGAGTCGAGTCGAGAGACGGCGCCAAGATCGTCCGCTACGAGCGCGACGGCGACGGCGTCGAGCTCGCGGTGGACGAGCTCCTGATCGCCGTGGGGCGCGCCCCCAACGTCGACGGCATCGGCCTCGAGGCCGCCGGCGTCCGCTTCGGCAAGCAAGGCGTCGAGGTCGACGATCGGCTGAGAACCTCGAACAAGAAGGTGTACGCGGTGGGCGACGTCGCGAGCCGCTACAAGTTCACCCACACGGCCGACGCCCTGGCGCGGATCGCGATCCAGAACTCGCTCTTCTTCGGCCGCGCCAAAGCGAGCGACCTGGTCGTGCCGTGGTGCACCTACACCAGTCCGGAGGTCGCGCACGTCGGGCTCTACGAGCAGGAGGCGATCGAGCAGGGCCACGAGGTCGACACCCTGACGCTGCCGATGGCCGACGTCGATCGCGCCGTTCTCGACGGCGCCACCGAAGGCTTTCTGCGCCTCCACGTCGTCAAGGGCAAGGACAAGATCCTCGGCGCGACCCTGGTGGCGGAGCACGCCGGCGACCTGCTGAGCGAGGTGACGTTGGCGATCGCTTCCGGCGTCGGGCTGGGCAAGATCGCCGGCGTCATCCACCCCTACCCGACGCAGGCGGAGGTCATCAAGAAGACAGCCGACACCTGGCGCCGCGGCAAGCTCACGCCCTTCGTCCGCAAGGTCTTCCAGCTCTTCTTCAGGATCTTCAAGTAGAGCCTCCGCGCGGCGAGACGCTCGACTCGCCGGCCTAGCGACGATGACGGGCCCGGCTGGACCTCCCCTCGCGCTCGGTGGTACATTGATAAAGCTCTATGGCCAGCACGGAGAGTCCCGGCACGACCGAGGAGCTTGAAAGCGTCGTCGCGCGCATCAAGCCGAAGGCTCGCCAGATCTTCGCCCGCTACCGAATTCCGCCGGCGGACGCCGAGGATCTGCTGCAGGAGACCTTCATCGTCTACCTGCACAAGCAGGAGACCATCCGGCAGACCGAGCCCTGGCTGCTCGGAACGCTGCGCAAGCGCTGCCTCGTCTACTGGCGGACCCGGCGGCGCCGCCTCTACAACGCCGTCGATACGGCCATTCTCGAGTCCGTCGCCACGCCCGAGCGCCCGGCGCAGGAGGTCGCCGACCTCAACTCGGACCTGAGCTGCGCGATCGGCAAGCTCTCCTCGCGCTGCCGCTCGCTCCTGCAGCTGCGCTACGGACTCGGCTGCACGCCGCTCGAAACGGCCGAGCGGATGGGCTACCGCAGCTCGGGCATCTACAAGGTGCTCGAGCGCTGCCTCGCCGCCCTCACCACGCGGCTCGTGAGCAGCGGCCTGGTCAGCGAGCGCAAGCCGGCCTAGGCGAGCTCCGCCGTCAGCGACCGCCGCGGAGGCGCGCTCGCAGGTACTCCCGATTCATCCGCGCGATGAAGTCGATGGAGATCTCCTTCGGGCAGGCGACCTCGCACTCGCCGAAGTTGGTGCACGAACCGAACGACGCCTCCATCTCCTCGACCATGCGAAGCACGCGCTGATCTCGCTCCGGATTCCCCTGCGGGAGGAGCGACAGGTGCGAGATCTTGGCCGCGGTGAAGAGCTGCGCGGCGCCGTTCGGGCACTGCGCCACGCAGGCGCCGCAGCCGATGCACGCGGCGGCGTCCATCGCCAGATCCGCGTCCCGCTTCGGCACCGGAATCAGGTTGGCGTCCGGCGCGCTGCCGGTGTTGAAGGAGACGAAGCCGCCCGCCTGGATGATCTTGTCGAACTTGCTGCGGTCGACCACCAGGTCCTTGAGGATCGGAAAGGCGGCCGAGCGCCAGGGCTCGATACGGATCGAGTCGCCGTCCTTGAACTTCCGCATGTGGAGCTGACAGGTCGCGGTGCCGGGCTCGGGGCCGTGCGCCCTGCCGTTGATCATCAGGTTGCACGAGCCGCAAATGCCCTCCCGGCAGTCGTGCTCGAAGGCCACCGGCTCGTCGCCGCGCTCGGT
>JAHEKO010000506.1 GCA_024638355.1 Acidobacteriota bacterium | reverse complement strand
CGATCCCGAGCAGCTCGACCTCGAAGATCAGCACCGCGCCCGGCGGGATCGCCGGCGGCCGGCCCTGGTCGCCGTAGGCGATGTCGGACGGGCAGACCAGGCGGCTCTTGCCGCCGACCTTCATGCTCTGGAGGCCTTCGGTCCAGCAGGGAATCACCGAGGCGAGGGAGATGGACACCGGCTCGCCGCGGTCCACCGAGCTGTCGAAGACACTGCCGTCGCGCAGCGTGCCGTGGTAGTGGACCTGCACGGTGTCCGTCGCCGTGGGACTCTCGCCGGTGCCCGGGTTGATCTCGGAGAGGATCAGGCCCGATTCGCGCTCGTCGGCGCCCGCTTCGGCCGCCTGCTCCGTCAGGAACGCATCGCTGGCGGTCTTCTCCCTGGCGGCCTGGGCCTGCAGCCGCGCCTCGGCCATGCCTTGGATCTTGGGTCCGTAGGCGGTCAGGTCGACCTGCGGCTCGGTGCCGCGCACGCCGTCCGAAAGGCCGCGCACGACCCATTCGAACTCGGAGTCGGTCAGTTCGAAGGGACCCAGGTTCCGGGCCAGAACGAGCCCGAGGGCGTAGAGCGTCTTGCTGTCCTCCGTTGCGGGAGCCGACGGCTCCTGCGCGCCGGCGGCTGGCGCGAGGGCGAGCAGGGAGGCGAGGGCCAGGACGGCCGGAATCGAGCGCTGAAAGTGCGAAAATGTCATCTGTTCTCCTTGGGGAAGCCGAGGGTCGCGAGCCGCTCGGGTCGAAACGCACCATCCGCGGCGTCGTCTCGCGCTAGGCGGCTCGTGCAAAGCAAGATCCGCGCCGACTTCCGGCGAGGCTCAGCTCGGCTCGCGCCGCCCGTTCAGGGTCCCTTTCCGACCCGCCGGGGACACGAAGTCTCTAGCTCCGCTGACGGTGGATCCGCCAGCGGCCGAGAAGACGATCGCCGCGAACGACCCGATACTCGTCGAAACAGGCGGCCGTCAGGCAGGAGTGGTTGGGCAGGATGCGGACTCTCGTGCCGACCGGCAGGGGGCGGCTCAGGATGCCGTGCTCCTGGGAGAGGGAGACGAGCCGGAGGTCGGGGCTCAGCTCGGCGGCCGGGTACGACTCGAAGGTCTCGCCCATCGTCGGCCGCGGCGCCGAGCTCGGCCCCGGATCGCGGGAGAGGGCGAGGGCGCCGGCGTCGACGACCGAGTGGCCGAGGTCGGGGCGGCTGGAGACGACGCTCCCGAGGACGCTCAGGGCGGTGTCGGCGGCCGAGCAGGTGCCATAGACGACCTGCATGTAGTCGAAGAAAACGTAGTTGCCGGGGCGGATCTCGGTGACGCCCGGCATCTCGTCGGCCAGGGTGCAGGCGGGCGTCGAGCCGACCGACACGGTCGGAACCTCGATGCCTGCGCCGCGCAGCCGATCGGCGAGCCCGGACATCACCGCGCATTCCGCGGCGGCCACGCGCCGGATCTCCTCGGTCGTTTCGCACTTGTAGGCGTGGCCCGAGTGGCTGAGGAGCCCGTCGAAGCGGAGGGTGGGCGAGGCGGCGATCCGCTCGACCAGGCGCACGGCCGCCGGATCGCCGGGATCGACGCCGGCGCGGTGGTACCCGCAGTCGACCTTGAGCGACACCCGGAAGGCCGCGCCGGTCCGCTCGAGGGCGTCGACGGCAACGTCCGAGTCGACCACCAGCCGCAGGGTGACGCGCTCGGCGAGCTCGCGGCACTCGTCGACGCGCGACAGGATCACCGGAAAGGCCCAGGTGAGATCGTCGAATCCGGCGGCGGCGAAGGCGCGCGCCTCGTCGAGGGTCGAAACGGTGATGCCGGCCGCTCCCGCGTCGAGCTGCAGGCGGCCGAGCTCGAGGCACTTGTGGGTCTTGACGTGGGGCCGGAGGGCCACGCCCAGCTCGCGGGCCCGCCCGGCCATCCGCTCGATGTTGCGCTCGGCGCGATCCAGGTCGAGGAGGAGCGCGGGGGTGGGGAGCGCTTCCAGGTCGCTCATCGCCCCATCCTACGGCGGCCCGGCCGCAACCCGATGCAGGCGATCGGGCCACAGGAACCAGAGCTCGCAGGCCGGCGGCTCCGGCAGGCCGAGGGCCGAGTGCAGCGCCTCGGCGTAGATCCGCTCCTGGTCGGCGTACTCGGCGGCCCGGGTTTCGATCTCGAGCTCCAGCTCGAGTGCGTCGGTCTTGTAGTCGACGATCACCAGCCGGCCGTCGCGCGTGCGGTAGACCAGATCGATCGCGCCCGAGAGGAAGCCGACCGGCCCGTCGCCGCCCGCTGCGGGCGGCAGCGCGACGGCGAGCTCACGCGCGACGATCCGGTCGCGAAGCTCGAGGAAGCGGGTCAGGAGACCTCCGCCCTCGATCCGGTCGAGAAGCTCGCCGGCCCGCTCGAGCGCCTCGGCGTGGACGTCGGCGGCCAACGAGGCTTCGAGGTCGGCTTCGATCCGCGCCCGCTGCCGGCGAAGCTCGGCCTTCGGGTCGGCCTCCAGGCGCCAGGTCTCGAACATCCGGTGGATGGCGGTGCCCACCCGCATGGCGGTCTCGCGGGCCGTGGCGGGCACGCCGAGGCGCAGGCCCGACTCGCGACCGAGGGCGGCGAGGCGCTCGCCGGCCTCGTGGGTCGCCGCCAGGTGGAACGGACGCTCCATCCGCTTGGCGGCGGCCCCCTGCAGCTCGCGTAGATGCGCGGCCGAAGATCGCACGGCGTCGGGTCCGGGCAGCCAGTCCGGGAGCTCGAAGGCGCGGCGTCCACCGGCCGCGGGGGCGACATACCCCGGGAAGTACCAGAGCGCCTCGGCCGCACCGACGCCGCGCTCCAGGTCGAACTCGTCGGGTGCCAGCGCGGCGATCGAAGGCGGCAGAGGCCGCCGCGAACCGAGGAGGTCGACGAAGCGCTCGCGTCTCGACTCGTCGACGGGCGCCGGCGTGGCCGGCCACTTCCCGAGCAGCACGAGTCGTTGCCGAGCCCGCGTCATCGCGACGTACAGCAGGCGCACGCGCTCGGCGTCCTCGACCCGCTGCCGACGCTCCGCGACCCGGTCGAAGCCGGGGGTCGGAGCGCCGAACAG
>JAHEKO010000505.1 GCA_024638355.1 Acidobacteriota bacterium | reverse complement strand
CCTGGGGCTTCTGCTCGCGGGGCAAGACGGCGAGCGCCTTCTCGTATTCGGCGCGGGCCGCGGTGGTCTGGCCCTGCTCGAGCAGGGCGTTGCCCTTCTCCACCCAACGCAGCACCGTGGAAGCATTCTCGGCGAACGAAGGCGAGACCTCCTCGAGAGATCGCAGCTCGACGTCGACCGTGGTCTCCGGCCTGGAGGCGAGGATCTGAAACCAGCCCTCCGCCGGGAAGTAGCCCTCGGCCGAGATCTCCAGCTCCCACCGACCGGGCTCGAGGCCGATCAACCGCCAGCGGCCCTCGCCATCGGTCGTCGTCTCGGAGACCGCACCGCCGTCGCCCGCCGGCCAGATGCGGACGATCGCGCCGGCGAGAGCGCCCTCGTCGGGCCCCTGGACGCGACCTTCGACGCGCCCGGCGGGAGGCTGCCCGACGGCCGGGAGAGCCACCAGCAAGAGAAGCGTCGCGAGGGCTCGTAC
Source organism: Acidobacteriota bacterium (assembly GCA_024638355.1). GTDB lineage: Bacteria > Acidobacteriota > Thermoanaerobaculia > Multivoradales > JAHEKO01 > JAHEKO01. The sequence goes on along the minus strand of JAHEKO010000505.1, from coordinate 2,571 downwards.
AGACATCTGTCGGACTCGAGCCTACACCTGCCGAGCCGGACCGGAGGACGGGGCTCGCGGCAGTACCGCGGCTTTGCTAGCGCGGGTGACGCTTGATGGAGCCCAGGAAGCGCTCGATCTGCGACCTTCTTTCCAGCGGGCTGCGCTCGTAGCTGTAGTTCTCGACCCCCTGAAGGTCGCTCGGGATCTCGATCCGGTCGACATCGCCCTTGACCAGCGTCAGAACGCGCGAACGGCCGAGACGGCCCCAGAACCATCCGACCTCCAACCAGACGTTCTGCCTCGCGCGGCTCTTCTCGGATCCGTCCTTCGCAGAAGCGCGGCCCAGGTCGTCGGGCGTAGCGAGCGCGATGGCTGCATCGCACTCGCTCGCCAGCTTCTCGAACTTCGCCGGCAGCGTCTGCCCGGCCGCGAAGTCCTGCACCATCACCACGGGATCGGCCAGATCGGAGTCCTCCTCGAGCCACTTCTGGAGCTCGAGCCAGTCGTCGGAGTGCCCGTGGATGAGCAGTACCCGCGGCGGATCGAGAACGCCGAGAGCCGTGATCGCGACCTGGGCGAGGTGTGCCGTCCAGCGGCCGTTCAGTGCTGCGAGTCGGTTCGCGAACTCGGGGTTGACGGACCCGGGAAGCTCTCTCTGAAGCGCTCCGGCCGCTCCGCCGAAGCATCCGATGGGGACGAGTCTCTTCTGGGTGAGGAGCGTCGCCAGACCCGCGAGATAGGTGCCGCCCGAGCCGCCGATCGCCAGGGTTGTGTCGACACGCGCGGCGAATCTGAGCCGCACCGGCTGCCACGCCTCGGCTTCCTCGTAGGGATAGCTGAAGAGCCAGGGGTGCTCGTCCTGTAGATCCTGGAAAACGTCATCGTCCCTCTGGGGGCGAAGCACCTCGATCGGCGCCGGCTCGCGCGGCTGCTGGGTGGCTGCGATGCGCACGTATCCATCCACGACGTGCTTGTCCGCCGTCGCCTGCCTATGACTCCCCACCAGGATTCCCAGGGACTTGCGGGCGAGCTCTTCGCCTATCAGCCCACACGCCTTCCTGAAGCCTGCTTCGTCTCCGCGGAGGCTGAAACCGGGCTTGTTCGGCTTCCAGCTGCCGACGATCCCGATTCTCATTTCAGCGGCCGACGCTCTGGAGCACCGGCCGACCGCTGGCGATCGCCTTGTGCATGCGCCGGTGCAGGAAGAAGACCTCGGCGCGGCTGATCTTCGAGCCCGGGCCCTTGCGCTCCACCCGGTCGAGGGTCGCCCAGGCGAGCTCGACCGGCAGCGCGGTGAAGGCGACGATGCCGTTCGGCCCGCCGGCCTGCTGGATGGCCAGGCAGTACTCGGCGGCGGCCTCGAGGTCGCGGCGGGCGAGGGCGAAGACCTCGGTGCGATCGACGCCGCTCGGCAGATAGTGCCGGCCCTCGGTGGCGTCGGTGGCGGAATCCTTCAGGATGTTGACCAGCTGCAGCCCCTCGCCGAAGAGCGCCGCGCGCTCGCGCAGATAGTCGAGCACCGGCTCGAGATTGTCGCGGCCGAGGACGAAGAGCTCGGTCAGCATCTCGCCGACGATTCCCGCCACCGCGTAGCAGTAGTCGCGCAGCCGCGGGAGCCCCTCAAGCTGAAGCACGCCGCGCTCGTCGGTGTGCTCGACGAAGCTCGCCATCAGCTCGCTCGTGCGGATCGTGTGGCGGCTGATCGCCTCGCGCGCCGGCGGCGAAAGGCTGAGGAACGCCGCGACTACATCCGGGGTCTTCTCGAGCAGCTCGAGGTAGCCGTCGTGGTCGACCGGCGGATCGGCGAGCCAGGCGGCCACCCGCTCGCGCGCCCGTTCGACGCTCGGCTCGCGCAGGAGATCGGCGAACTCGCCCAGCACCTCCAGCCGCTTGGGCTTGCTCCACAGCACCGTTGCGTCCTCGAAGGTGTCGGCGATGCGGAAGAGCAGATAGGCGATCGTCACCTCGCGCAGCGTCGGCTCCGGCAGCTCGGGAATCGACAGCGCGAAGGTCCGGCTGGTCTTTTCCAGCAGATCGTGAAGGAGCTCGGCATCGTCCGAAGTCACCGGCTGCTCGATCGGAGTCTTCTCGACATTCATCAGGTTTCGGCCCGGCGGAATCCTAGCAGGCGGACGTCGAAGCGCTCGCGCCGCCGCCGGCGAGATTCACCCCGGGCGGGTCGCCGGGCGGGTGGGTCGAATCCAGGTGCCCGGGACGGACTCGCCATGCGCCACCCGCTCGAGCCGCCCCGGCTCGAGACCGTTACCGACCCACGAAGCCACTCCGCGGCCGGCGAGCTCGATCGCGGTCTCGAGCCGATGGCGCATGCCCCCGGTGACGTCGGTACCCGCCGCTCCGGCCATCCGGTCGAGCCAGCCGCCGCCCTCGGCTGGATCGATCTCGGCGATCACCGCGCCGGCCTCGTCGTAGACGCCGTCGGTCTCGCCGAGCCAGAAGACCCGGTCGATGGCTCGGCCGCGCTCCTGGAGCGCGGCGACGAGCGCGACGAATACCGACTCGGTCGAGCAGATCGAGCAGCCCCGCTCGCGGTCCATGACCACGTCGCCGTAGACAACCGGCAGGAGGCCC
>JAHEKO010000504.1 GCA_024638355.1 Acidobacteriota bacterium | reverse complement strand
ACGGCCTCGTGGCCGCCGACCACACTCGCGCGATCCTCGGGCACCTACGCGACGCCGGCGTCAACGCGGTCGAGCACGTAGCCGACTACTCGCCGCAGTGGGGCGGCTGGCGCGGCCAGCACGACGAGATCCTGGCGGCGCTCTTTCCGATGGAGGAGCCGGAAGAGTCGGAGGAGTAACGCCTCTACCCGTCGGCGGCTGACACCCGCTACTTGACTAAGGTCATGACTTAGTCGAGTCATGCCTTCATGACCGAAGTCCGTGTACGTGCCGAGCCGCATGGCGTCCAGCGGGAGTGACCGGGTTGCCCGTCGAGCACGTGCACGCCCTCCGGGTCGCCGAGCTCCCCCCGCTCCACCGCGACCCTTTCGACCGGCTCCTGATCGCCCAGGCTCGCGAAGAAAAGCTTTCAAGAGCCGGGGCAAGGAATAGGGAGCCGCCGGCTCCGCTGCGGCTCAGGGAATGTTGTTCAGGGGTCCGATGAACCAGTTGTTGGTGTAGACGTTGCCGGTGCAGATGCTGCCGCACTGGTGAGCCGCCCACCGACCGTTACCGGACGAATAGTTGTCTTCGACGACGCCGTTGATACTGCCCGAGCCGCCCTCGTCGTCGAGTCGCAGACCGTCCTCGCCGCTGACGACCGTCTCGTTGGCGTGGACGAGCGCCCCGGCCACGGCGTCTAGGCTGATCCCATGCTGGCCGTTGGCGAAGACCCAGTTCTCCCAGTAGATCGGGTCGGGACCGAAGTCGAGCTCGAAGCCGTTGAACCCATTGTTGTAGGAGTCGTTCCTCAAGTAGTAGGCGCTCGAGCCGTCGTTCTCGTCGAAGCCGTCGCGCTCGTTCTGGACCGCCGAGTTGTTCCAGAAGAAGGCATCGTTGGTGCGCCGAACGGCGAATCCTTCGCCCAGATTGGCGACCGCCGCGTTGCGAACGACGTCGATGCGCTCCGAGTCCTCGATGTAGAAGCCGACCTCGTTGATCTCGGCGAGCGACGCCTCGATGTGAACGTTGGTCGAGGCCGACACCCAGAAGCCGTCGTCGAAGCCGAAGACCTCGCAGTTGTAGACCGTCACGTCGGCTCGATTCTGGATCTTGATCCCGCACGACCGCGTGCCGCTGCGGCAGTTCGCGGCGGTGCCGACATCGATCACGGGAAAGTTCTGGCAGTCCAGGGTCAGGTTGTCGGCGGCGATCTCGATCTGTCCGAGAACGCTGGAGGCCAGGGTGGTGTCGGAAGTGACGACCAGTGTGCCCACGTAGGTCGGGCCGCAGCTCGCGAGGAGCGCGACGCTGAGGATGGCGGTTCCTGCAGTACGGCCGATCGAGCCGAGCTCGAGAGCGGTCATCTTTCGGACCCCGCCTCGCTCAGCTCGACGTAGTGGGCGAAGCGTTTCTCACCCAGCAGCTCTCGGAGCTTCCGCTGGGCTCTTCGTGGGTCCGCTTGACGCAAGGCGTCGGGGAGCTTCTCGGCCTCGGCGGCTTCGCGAAGCCGTCTCGGGTAGCCGCTTCCCTGCTCGAGCATGAAGGCCACGGCTTCGAGCCTCGCCTCGTGGGCCGCGCCGAGGATTGAAAGGAACCGGCGCCGTTCCTCTCCGGCGAGGCGCATGCGGCGAGCCAGTCTCTCGTGATGGCGCGTGGCCATCTCGATCGAAGCCTGCCGGGCCTTCTCGAATCCGGGGCGTCGCATCAACTCCTCCGCCTCGGATCCCTTCCAGCTGCGGGCGCTCGGCCTCTTCTTGGCCTCGATCGCTCGCATTCGCTCGACGATCGGGCTCGGCAGTCCTTCGGTTCTCGCCTCTGCGCGCGTGCCTACGGCCGGCCGCTTCGCGCGCTCGGCTTCGGGCGGCTGCGGCGCGGCGAGCAGGAGTGCTACCAGCGACAGTATCGGCAACATCGGAACCGTCCTCCGGGTACCTCAATGAAGGCGTCGGCCTTCTCGTGGCAAGAGAGTGATTGTGGCGCGGAGTGTAGTCGACCGCGGGAAGGACTGTCAAAAATCGGAGGTAGGGACCAGATCGCTACCGAGCGTCGGCACCGTACAGCCGCCGCGCGCTTCAGAGTCGGTCGGTCCCCGCCAGGGTGACTCGATTCCGACCTTCCGCCTTCGAGTGGTAAAGCGCTTCGTCGGCCATGCGCAGCACCGTGCCGAAGTCCGAGGCGTCGAGGGCGTAGCTGGAGACACCCATCGAAAGCGAGATCTCGAGCTCCTGGCTGGTGAATCTCCGGCCGTCGGCCAGCGCGCGCAGCTCCTCGGCGAGATGGGTGGCTTCGGGGCCTTCGGTAGCCGGCAGGATGAGGACGAACTCGTCGCCGCCATAGCGGGCGACGGAGTCGGCGGAGCGCAGGCGGGAGCGCAGCAGATCGGCGACGCCGCGCAGCACCTCGTCGCCGACGAGATGGCCGTGAAGGTCGTTGATCTCCTTGAAGCGGTCGACGTCGACCAGAATGACGGAGAACGTCCGCCCGGTCTCGAGCGCGTTGGCGCGGGCCTTGTCGAGGCTGAGCTGCAGGGCGAGCCGCGAGCCGGTTTCGGTGAGCGGATCCTCGGCCGCCCGGGTGAAGTAGGCGAGGCGGACGAGGGCGCCCGAGAGGAGGTGGGCCAGGGCGCGGAAGAACGACCGGTCGGCATCGTCGTAGGGCTGCTCGCGGTGCCGCCGCACGGCCAGGAACCCGACCTCGCGCCGCTCGCGGTCGGCCCCGGAGGCGGGCACCAGATCGGCCCAGAAGGGCTCGAATAGCGAGCACCCGCCGAGAGGGCCTGGATCTCCATCCCGGGCCATCGCCTCGGTCAGCTCGATGGCGAGAGCGCGCAGCTCGTCGGGCCGGTCGCCGCGGACGTTGATGCTGACCGGTTCGCCCGGCGCGCCGATCAGCACGAGCAGGGCGTCGTCGCTGCGCGTCGAAGCGAGGGCGCCGTCGATCGCCTGATCCAGGTGCTCCTGGTGCAGCTCGCCGGCCGCGAGACAGGCGCCAAGGGCTTCGATGATCGCCATGTTCTCGGTGCGGCGGGTCAGCTGATCGACGAGCTCGGCGCTGCGCAGCAGCGTGCCGA
>JAHEKO010000503.1 GCA_024638355.1 Acidobacteriota bacterium | reverse complement strand
AGGCCGGCGCCTCGGTCGCCGAGCGGTTGGCGGCTCCCGACCTGGTACACGTTCTCGTCTTCAGCGAAGGGATCGACATCAACGGCACCTCGCTGGTCAGCGGCCTCGTCGACAACCTTCCCGACTCGGTCACGATCACCGGCGGGCTGGCCGGCGACGGCGAGCGATTCGAGAAGACCTACGTCTTCCTGGGCAGCGAGCCGCAGCGCGAGCTGGTGGTGGCGGTCGGCTTCTACGGCGAGGCGCTGCGCATCGGTCACGGCTCGCTTGGCGGCTGGGACCCGTTCGGCCCCGAGCGGCTGATCACGCGATCCGACGAGAACGTCCTCTACGAGCTCGACGGCCGTTCGGCCCTCGGGCTCTACAAGAAGTACCTGGGCGACTATGCGAGCGAGCTACCGGCCAGCGCCCTGCTCTTTCCCCTGGCCGTACGCCCCTCGGGCGACGACCGGGCGGTGGTGCGGACCGTTCTCGCCATCGACGAAGTGCAGGAGACGATGACCTTCGCCGGCGATCTTCCGGAGGGGCATTACGCCCGCTTGATGAAGGCCAACTTCGAGCGCCTCATCGACGGCGCCACCGCGGCCGCCCGAGCCACGGTCTCCCTCGCCGGCGGCGACACCCCGGAGCTGGCGCTCTTGATCAGTTGCGTCGGCCGCAAGATGGTGCTTCGGCAGCGCATCGAGGAAGAGGTCGAGAGCGTGCGCGACATCTTCGGCGCCGCAACGACGCTAGCGGGCTTCTACTCCTACGGCGAGCTCTCCCCCACCAGCCCCGAGAGCCCCTGCGAGCTGCATAACCAGACCATGACCATCACCACGCTGTCCGAGGTTGGGTCGGCCTAGCCCGAGGCCAACGATGCACAAGCTCCTCGAACGCCAGCTCAAGAAGCTCTACGGTGACGTCGAATCGGCGCCGCCCGAGCTCCTCGAGTTTCTCCAGGTGGTCGACGGCAGCTACGAGCAGTTCGACGCCGATCGCCTGCTGCTCGAACGCTCGCTCGATCTGACCTCGCAGGAGCTCCTGGGGGCCAACGCGGATCTGCGCCGCGAGCGATCCGAGCTCGAGCGGCGGGTCGAGGAGCGCACCGAGTCGATCCGGCGATCCGAGGCGCGTTATCGCGACCTGTTCGAGGGCTCGCGCGACGTGATCTACGTCTCGTCCGTCGACGGTCGCCTCCTCGACGTGAATCCCGCCGGCGTCGAGCTCTTCGGATTCGAAACGAAAGAGCGGATGCTCGCGTCCGTCGATCTGAACCAGGCCTACCCGAACCGCGACGAGCTCCTGAAGCGGCTCGAGGTGACCGGCTTCCTGCGCGACGAGGAGCTGCTTCTCACCGATCGCGCGGGCAACAAGATCGACGCCCAGGCGACCATTCTGGCGCGCCGTGACGAGAGCGGCGTGATCGACACCATGCTCGGAATCGTGCGTGACGTGACCCGGCAGCGGGAGCTCGAGCGCCAGGTGCTCGAGGGCCAGAAGATGGAGGCCATCGGGCGGCTGGCGGGCGGCGTGGCGCACGACTTCAACAACCTGCTGACCGCGATCATCGGCTACGGCGACCTCGTGCGCCAGTCGGTGCCGAGCGACGATCCACTGGCGCCTCAGGTCGACCAGATTCGCAAAGCGGGCCGCCGCGGTGCCGAGCTCACGCGCCAGCTTCTGGCCTTCAGCCGCAAGCAGGTGATGAAGCCGACCATCCTCGATCTCAACGAGGTCCTCACCGAGCTCGAAAAGCTCCTGCGCCGCGTCATCAGCGAAGAGATCGAGCTCCACACCGACCTCGCGCCCGACCTGAAGCCGGTCAAGGCGGACAGAGGCCAGGTCGAGCAGGTGCTGATGAACCTGGCGATCAACGCTCGCGACGCGATGCCCGACGGCGGAGTCATGGTGCTGGCGACGCGCAACGTGGCGGTCGACCCGGGTCGTGCCGACGCACCGCTCGGCGTCGAGGCCGGCTCGCACGTGGTGCTGGAAGTCCGCGACGACGGCATCGGCATGGAGGAAGAGACTCTCGACCAGATCTTCGAGCCCTTCTTCACCACCAAGGAGTCCGGCGGTACGGGACTCGGCCTCTCCACCGTCTACGGCATCGTTCGCCAGAGCGGCGGCCGGATCAACGTCGCGAGCGCGCCGGGCGTGGGCAGCTCGTTCCGGATCTACCTGCCGAGCGTCGCCGAGGAGCCCGCCCGATCGGACGACGAAGACACCCTCATCGAAGGACTGCCGGCGGGCCGGGAGACGGTGCTCCTGGTGGAAGACGAGCCGGTGGTGCTGGCCTTCGTCGATCAGCTCCTCACCAAGCAGGGCTACACCGTGCTGCAGGCCAACGACGGCGAAGAGGCGCTCGAGGTCGCCGAGAGCTACGACGGCAAGATCGATCTGCTCCTTTCGGACGTCGTCATGCCCCGCCTCAACGGCATCGCGCTCTGCCTGCGCATGATGAAGACCGACCCCGACCTGAGGGTGCTCTTGATGTCGGGCTATACCGGCAAGCGGCTCGACGCCGACGCCCAGGCGACGAAGCTCGCTCGCTCCAACTTTCTCCAGAAACCGTTCTCGGCCGAGCAGCTGAGCTGGAAGGTGCGCGAGGTGTTGGGCAGCGATCCGTCGCCGCGAGCCTACTCTTCAGAGACGGCGTAGCCCAGCATCGCGTCGCCGTCGAAGAGGAAGCGACCGTCGAAGCGCCGCCCGGCCAGCAGCGCCGGCAGCCACAGCCGATCGTCGGCCCACATCTCGTCGTAGGGAATGGCGTCGACCGGCGTCCACAGCGGGATCGCCTCCTCGGTGGCGACGACCTCGCCGCGGTAGCTTTCGGCGCGATAGACCCAGACGTGAATCGAGTAGCCGTCGGTGAACTGGAACCGCAGCTCGCCGTGATGACGCAGCCCGGTCGGCACGATACCGACCTCCTCGCGCACCTCGCGCACGGCCGCCTCGGCGGGTGTCTCGTCCGCTTCGAGGCGACCCCCCGGGCCGTTGATCTTGCCGGCGCCCAGGCCGCGGAGCTTGCGAATCAAGAGCACCCGGCCGTCCTCGACGACGAACAGCAGGGTGGCGCGGTC
>JAHEKO010000502.1 GCA_024638355.1 Acidobacteriota bacterium | reverse complement strand
GCGTCATCCACCGCGACATCAAACCGGCCAACATCCGCGTTCTCGACGACGGCACGGTCAAGATCCTCGACTTCGGCATCGCCAAGCTCGCTCACTACACGAGCGATCTGACCCAGAAGGGAATGGCGGTGGGCACCGCCGCCTATCTCGCGCCCGAGCAGATCCGCGGCGAGAAGGCGACTCCCGCCACCGACATCTTCTCCTTTGGCGTGCTCGCCTATGAGCTCCTGACCTTCGTTCGACCGTTCGGCCGCGAGACCATCTCCGAGACCTTCTTCCAGACGCTGAACTACGACCCGGAGCCCCTGACCGCGCACTGGGTCGACTGCCCGCCCGACCTCGTGGCCGTCGTCTCGCGCTGTCTGCACAAGGACACGGCCCAGAGATTCGCCAGCTGCGGTGACCTGCTCCAGGCTCTCGAAGGGGTCCGCGATCGACTCCGCGGCCGCCGGGCCTCCGAGCCCGACCCCGCCAAGACCCAGACGCTGCCGTCGGGCTCCGCCCTCGGGCTCGGAAACCGGGCCGCCGCCCGGCCGCTGGCCGGAATGACGGTGCAGATGCCCATCCGGGACAGGCGCCCGAGCCGCGCCTCTCTTCCCGTCGACCTGCCGCTGCGAACGCCCCCCAAGGGCTTCAAGATGGCCGGCACCGCCCGGCGCCGGCCCTCCCGCGCCTGGATTCCGCTCCTTCTTCTGGTGATCGTTGCTCTCGCCGGATGGCCCTTTGTGCCCTTCGACGACATCGCCCAGCGCCTGGAGAGCGCCTTCGCGGCGGCCAAGGCGCCGCCTGCCGGCGAGGACCGCGTCGACCCACCGCCCTCCCCGCCCGTTCCGGCGGTCGAGCAGCCGGCCGAGAGCCCGCCCGCACCGTCGACTTCCGCAGAGATCGAGCCGCCGCCGGCCGAGCCCGAGCCCCCCGCGGTCGCCGCCGAGCCCGAGCCCCCCGCGGTCGCCGCTACCGAGCCCGAGCCGGCGAGCCTGTCGTTCGAGGGGGTCTGGAGTCCGCGCATCCAGCTATCTATCGACGGAGCTCCGCCGCTCACGCTCGGACGCGCCCGAGTGGTGTCGGTCGAGCCCGGCCAGCACAGCCTCACCTTCTCGCTGCAGGGCGAGCGCTATCGCGCCACCCGCTCTCTCACCGTGCAGCTCGCCGCGGGCGAGTCGACACGCGTTCCGGTGCCGATCGAGCCGCCGGGGCGGGTGACCGTGCAGGCCCATCTCGGGTCGCCGCAGGGGCTGGTGCGTCTGGACGGCCGGCGCTCGCTGCAGCCGACTCCCCTTCGCGGCCAGCCGATAGCGCCCGGCAAGCACCGCATCGAGATCTTCAGCCGCGACGACCGTTCAAATCCGCTCTTCCAGTCGAGCCTCGACGTTCGCTCCGGACACGAGGCCATCGTCACCTTCGACCTCGAGGGCACCCGGCAGCCCCACGTTCGCGAGAGGCAGATCCGGCGATGACCTTCGCACGCGACCTCCGTACCGTCCTGCTCCTGGTTCTTGCCGGTTTCGCCACGGTCGTTCCCGCCAGTGCCGAGTCGAGCTCGCAGCGGTCGCTCGAGATCGCCAGCGGCACCATGCAAGACCCGGTCTACGTCCGGGAGCTGGCAGAGGGCCGTTACCTCGACGGCGATCTCGAGGGCGCCGTCCGGCTCTATCTGGAAGTCGCCAAGCTCGAGGTCGAGCCGCGCCGGACATCTTCGGCGCTGGTCAACGCGAGCTGGCTCCAGTTCCTGGTCGGCCGGGAGGAGCTCGCCCTGGCGGCCATGACCGCCGCCCTGCGTACCGAGCCGCAGCTGCAGTTCGACGCCCGTCTCTACAGCCCGGAGTTCGAAAAGCTCTACCTGCGGGCGCGGGTTCTGCTGGTGCGCGAGAGCACCACCGTCCAACCGGCACCCGCGGTTGCGGTCGAGCCGCCGCCGACCGGAGCCAAGGCCGTCTACCGACAGGCGGTGGAGCGCCTCGAGCAGGGTGACGACGAGGCCGCTCTGGGATTGCTGCAGCGCGCCGCCTCCCTCACCTACGGGGAGAACGAGGACCAGCTCGATCTGCGCCGCGCGGCGCTCCTCCGGCTCGGCCTGATCTATTACGGCCGAGAGCAATGGGGCGACGCGGCCACCGCCTTCGAGGAGGCCGTTGGACTCGAGCGGGGCGACGCCACGGCCTGGAGCAACCTCGGCCTGTCGCGGCTGCGCCAGGGCGAGCTGACCGCCGCCGTAGCGGCCTTTCGAGAGGCCTACGCCCGGCGGCCCGACAGTCTCGACAACGCCCGTAACCTCGCCCAGGCCCTGGTGCGGACCCAGCGCTGGGACGACGCGGTCAGCTGGATCGAGGACGCCGTGCGCCATCACGACAGAGACGCCCATCTGCGACTGCTGCTCGCCGAGGCCCGAGCGGGCCGCGGGTCCGAGCAGCGCGCCGCCGAGGCCTGGCGGGCCGCGATGGAGCTCGACGACAGCCTCGACTGGGGCTTCGGCCGCCAGGCGGCGCTCCATCTCGGCATGGCGAGCCTCGAGGCCGAGAGCTTCGCCGACGCCGCCGCGGTCTCCCGCCTGGCCCTCGACCACGACCCCGCGGACGCCGCCTTCTGGAATCTGCTCGGTCTCTCCCAGCAGGGGAGCGGCCAGGCGGCCGCCGCGCGCGACTCCTTCCTGAAGGCCTGTCACCACGACGAGGCCCGCGCCGAGTACCGCAACAACCTCGGCCGCGCCTACGCCGCGGTGGGTGACCTGCCGCGGGCCGAGCAGGAGTTCGTGCACGCGCTGACGCTCGAGCCCGAGCTCCCCGCCGCCCAGGCCAACCTGGCGCAGGTCCGGAAGCTCCTGCGCGAGAAGCGCTGAGCCGACCCCGGGGGTCGACCGCGGCCCGCAGCGAGCCCGCCGCGGAGCCGCGCTGATAGACTTCGCCATTCCAGTCCAAGTTTGGCAAGGAAGGAGTAGCGCAATGACGAAAACACAACGGTGGGTGTTGGCCGTGCTGGCCCTGTTGGCGGTGATGGCGTCTCCGTCGCTGATGGAGGCGGGCTGGAACGAGGGGGTAGCGGCGTTCAAGAAGGGCGACTTCGACACGGCGGCG
>JAHEKO010000501.1 GCA_024638355.1 Acidobacteriota bacterium | reverse complement strand
GAGTCGCGAAGGACGACGTACTTGAGCGCCAGGGACTCCAGCTGCGGCATCAGGCGCTCGAGTCCGAGCGAGCTCGTGGTCGCGCGCAGCTCGATCGTGGCCAGGTCCGCCTGGGTCTCGGCCAGACGGCGCACCTGGGCGATGTTGGAGGCCAGGACGACGACCAGGATGACGGTCAGCAGGCCCGAGCTGAGCGCGACCTTGCTCGACACCCTCACTCGGCGTGTCCCTCCTCGGCGTAGGAGCGCAGCTTGTAGCGAATCGTCTTGACGTCGATGCCGAGGGCGCGCGCGGCGCGCGACTTGTTGTTGTCCATCTGCTTGAGGGTCTCGAGAATCAGCAGCCGCTCGGCGTCGGCCACCGTCGAGCCGGCGGGCAGCACGACGGATCCCGCCGCCTCGTCGCGGCGGTCGCGGATGAACGGCGGCAGGTGCACGGGCTCGATCCAGCCGCGCCGGGCGAGGATGACCGCCCGCTCGATGACGTTGCGCAGCTCGCGCACGTTTCCGGGCCAGCGGTAGGACGACATCGCCGCGAGCGCCGCGTCGCTGATGCCCTCGGTCTCGGCGCCGTGCTTGGGGTTGAAGCGGCGGATGAAGTGCTGGATCAGGAGCGGCAGGTCGTCGACCCGGTCCCTGAGGGGCGGCATCTCGACGGTGAAGACGCTCAGCCGGTAGAAGACGTCGCGGCGCAGCCTGCCCTGGTCGACCGCCTCGTCCGGGCGGCGGTTGGTCGCGGCGAGGACCCGCACGTCGACTTCGAGGTCGCGGGCGCTGCCGATGCGCCGCACCCGCCCGTCCTCGAGCACCCGCAGCAGCTTGGCCTGGATCGCCATCGGCATCTCGCTGATCTCGTCGAGGAACAGGGTGCCGCCGTTCGCCTGCTCGAAGTAGCCGGTCCGGCTCCTGAGCGCGCCGGTGAAGGCGCCTTTCTCGTGGCCGAAGAGCTCGCTCTCGGTCAAGGTTTCGGGAATGGCGGCGGTGTTGACGGCGACGAACGGACCTTTGGAGCGCGCGCTCAGCGCGTGAAGCGTCAGCGCGGCGAGCTCCTTGCCGGTGCCGCTCTCGCCGGTCACGATCGCCGACGCGTCGCTCTCGCCGAGCATCCGCAGCAGCTTGTAGACCTCGCGCATCGGGCGCGAGCGGCCGACCAGCTCGCCGAGTCCGGCGTCGCTGTCGAGCGTCGACTCGAGCCGCGCGCGCGCCTGCCGCTGAGCGATGTCGGTCCGCGCGGTCTCGAGCACCGCCTCGAGCTTGTCGTAGTCGAGGGGCTTGGTCAGGAAGTCGAGCGCGCCACGCTTGAGCGCCTCGACCGCCAGGTCGACGGTGCCGTGGGCGGTTATCAAGACCACCGGGCGGCGCGGATCGCCCGTCTTCAAGATCTCGAGCAGCTCCATGCCGCCGATCCCCGGCATCATGACGTCGGAGATGACCAGATCGGGGCCGACCCGCTCGGTGACCTCGCGCGCCTCCTCGCCCGAGGCGGCCGTGTGCACCGCGTAGCCCATCTGGTCGAGGCGCATCTCGAGCACCTCGCGCATGACGGCCTCGTCGTCGACAACCAGAATCTTGAGCTCGTCGCTCACTGCACTCCTCACGCTCCCGGCCGGAATCTGGTCGGGCAGTCATCTTACTAGGAAAAAATTCCCCACCTCCATCGACCGCCGGCCGCCGCGATCTCCGGCTCCGGGAGCGAAACCCCTTTGCTCTCGGTCGCTTACGTCCGGGCTCCGAGAGTGGTACGGGCCTTGCTCTAGACAGATCGCACGGAGAATACGGGTGAGCGCGGAGGAAAACGATAGATGGCGTGGAGCAAGGTCTCTGACGAAACCGTTCCAACCCATGCTGGGGAGGGGCCGAGTCGCGACGTGACGGGCGAGCGGGTGGCGCGACTCGGTCCCTCTCTGGTTTTGAAAGGGACGCTGGCCGGCGAGGAAGACCTGCTGGTGCAGGGCCGACTCGACGGCGAGATCTCCCTGCGCCAGAACCGGGTGACGATCGGCGAGAGCGGCCGCGTGAAGGCGGACGTCTACTCCAAGAGCATCTGCGTCGAGGGAGAGGTCAACGGCAATCTCTTCGGCGAGGAGGAGGTCGTCATCCGGCGCAGCGGCAAAGTGCGCGGCAATGTCACCGCACCGCGCGTCACTCTGGAGAACGGCGCCAAGTTCAAGGGCGCCATCGACATGCAGCCGGGCTCCGAGAAGAAAGAGGGCGCTCGCAGCGCCAAGGAAACCAACAAAGTCGCCGGCGCGAGCGGAACCAAGGCTCCGGCGGAACGTCAGGGTGCGGTCGACACGTCGAAGCGGCGTGTCGGCGGGGCGGGTTGAAGCCAATCGTCGAACCCAGTCGAGAGGAACAGCAATGCGCCAGATGAATCTCATGCTTCTGCTCGTGATCACGGTGGGCGTGATCGCCGGCGGTTGCGCCACCAAGGAATATGTTCGCGGCGAGGTCGAGACCTCCGAAGGGAGGCTTTCTGATCGGCTCGCGGGCGTCGAGACGTCGGTCGAGAAGAACCAGGAGATGCTCGCCGGGCACTCCGGGGAGATCGATCGCCTGTCGACCGAGACGGCCGAGGTCTCCAAGACGGCCCAGGATGCGCTCGATCGCGCGATCGCGGCCGGCAAGCTCGCGGAGGGTAAGCTCCTCTACGAGACCGTGTTGAGCGACGACAGTGTCCGCTTCGGCTTCGACAAGTCGGAGTTGAGCCGCGAGGCCAAGGCCGCGCTGGACGCCTTCAGCAGCGATCTGATCGAGCGCGACGAAGGCGTCTACATCGAGATTCAGGGGCACACCGACTCCACCGGTCCGGACGAGTACAACCTGCGTCTGGGCGAGCAGCGGGCCGAGTCGGTGCTGCGCTATCTCAACGCCGAGCATGGCCTGCCGCTTCACCGGCTGTCGGCGATCTCCTACGGAGAGTCGGCGCCGCTCGAGGAGAACAGCACCCGCGAGGCCCGAGCGAAGAATCGCCGAGTGGCCCTGGTGGTGCTCAAGTAGGAGGTCCGAAACCGTAAACCAGTCTCCAAGCCGGGTCGCATTGCTCCTTCATCTCTTCCCCCCAGACTCTGCG
>JAHEKO010000500.1 GCA_024638355.1 Acidobacteriota bacterium | reverse complement strand
CCGAGGACGAAGACCGTCGCGTGGTCCACAAGATCCGCATCGGCTGTGACGACTCCGACTGCGTCGAGACCAAGGAGCTCGAGGAGCTTCTGGAAGAGACGGGCGTCTTCGCCTGGTCCTCTAGCGACGGTCCGCACCGCTTCCGCTTCCGCGCCCACGCCGGGGGCGGCTTCCTCGGCATTCAGATGGCCGAGCTCACCTCCGAGCTTCGCGCCCACTTCGGAGTCGCCGAAGACGCCGGAGTGATGATCTCCAGGGTGGTCGAGGACAGTCCCGCCGCCCGGGCCGGGCTCGAGGTCGGCGACATCCTCACCGCCGTCGACGGCGAGAGCATCGGCTCGGGAATGCAGCTCAGCCACTCGATCCGCTCCCGTGAGGACGGCGCGGCGGTGCTGCTCGAAGTCTGGCGCAACGGCTCGATGCTCAACCTGACCGCGACGGTGGAGGAAAGATCCGGCACCCCGGCCGGCTTCCAGCACGCCTTCGTGCTCGAGTGCGACGACGAGGAGGAGGACTGCTCCTTCGCCAGGCACCGCTCCGGCGGGCTCCACGGCAACCTCGGGTCGGTGTGCGAGGACGCCGGGCCGTGCGAGGTCAGCGTGAAGTGCGACAAGCAAGGCGAGAACTGCGTGTGCACGGTCAACGGCGAAGAGCGCGACTGCGCCGACCTGCCCGGCTTCGACGACTAGTATTTCCAGGGCCGCCTGGAGACCGCGCCGTCCTCGGCGGTCCTCCCAAGTCAGGTGCTGGGGTCGAAGTCGTCCGGCTGCAGCTGCCCCTGCAGCGCCTCGATGGCGGCATCGAGATCGGGATCGTCCTCCAGGCGAGCGATGTGGAACAGGGCGTCTCCCTGATGGGCGAGCGGCAGCATCAGCCGGCCGATGACGATTCCGCCGCTCGGCGCCTTGATCGGAACCAGCTCGTCCTCCAGGGGATCTCCGATCGACGCCAGCCTGCGTCCCTTCTTCACCAGCGTGCCCAGACGCAGCGAGCCATGCAGGACGCCGCTGATCGGGGCCCGGACCCAGTAGCTCGATAGCGCCACCAGCGAGTGGCGCTCCGTCTTGCGCCGCTTCCTACTCTTGGGGAGCATGCCGATCTCGCGCATGACCGAGACGATCCCCCGCACGCCGGCGCGGATGGCGAAGTCGTTGAAGCGCAGCGCCTCGCCCGCCTCGTAGAGCAGCATCGGCATCTCACGGTCGAGGCCCGCCTGGCGCAGCGAGCCGTCGCGCACGTTCGAGTTGAGCACCACCGGCGCACCGAAGGCGGTTGCGATGCGGGCGGTCTCGTCGTGATCCATGCAGGCCCGCACCTGCGGCAGGTTGGTGCGGTGGTTCGAGCCGGTGTGCAGGTCGATACCGTGGGTGGCGACGCCGACGATCTCGTCGACGAAGGCCTTGGCGATCCTCGACGCCAGCGACCCGCTCTCGGACCCCGGGAACGACCGGTTCAGGTCACGCCGATCGGGCAGATAGCGTGAGTGATTGACGAAGCCGAAGACGTTCACCACCGGCACGGCGATGAGCGTGCCTCGCACGCTCTTGAGCGCCTTCAGCCGCAACAGCCGGCGGATGATCTCGACGCCGTTGATCTCGTCGCCGTGAACCGCCGCGCTGACGAAGAGGCGCGGCCCCGGGCGACGGCCGTGGATGACGTGCACCGGGATATCCATCTCGGCGTGGGTGTAGAGCCGCGGCACCGGCACGCTGACCGTCGCGCGGGTGCCCGCATCGATTGTGGAACCGGTGATCGAGAAGGCCTTCTGCAGATCAGCCTCTGTCTCGGGTCTGCGTCTTCACGCTGCCCGCGTTGGTCACGACGAGATCGGTCATCTTGCCATCACCCGCGCTTCGAGGCCGCGCTCTCTTGCCGCCTCGACCGGCCGGCGGGTGGAATAGAGCTTCGCGTTGCGCGAGAGGATGGCGATCGTCATATCGAATCCACGGCGGCCGAGCCCCGACCGACCGCGACGAAAGGTCCGGGGCGAACCGGCTACGCACGGTCCGGCGAAGGCACGACTCTACCGGAATCCGGACGGCCACGAGCGGCCGTAGCGGCATGAGGATCCGGCTGTCCGTAGGCTCAGGGAATCAGACCACCGTTGGTGGTCTCGGCGCGGAGGTGCAGGTGATCGACCCGCTTGCCGTTCTTGCCCGTCACCTCGACGACCAGCGAGTCGACCTTGCCCGCCTGGATGTCCTTCCTCACCTCAGAGGGGACCAGCCGCCTCAGCGGTATCGAGAAGCTCCCCGAGGAGTCGGTCGCGACGGTCTCGCGGCCCGTCTTGCTCATACTCCGGACCGAGGGACTGCCGTCGCTGCGGACCTGGTACGCCTCGATGATGAGCTTGGCGCCGTCCACCGGCTGGCTTCTCCGGCTGACCCGGCCGTTTACCGAGCCGCCGAAGTCGACACCTACCTGTTCGAGAAACTCGTCGGCCACGGTCAGGAAGCGGACTTCCACCGTGATCTGCAGGCCTCTGAGGCGGCGCAGATCGCGCAGCAGGACGTCGCTTTCGCTCTGCCGACTGAAGAGATCGACGGCGGCGGCGGGCGGCGAGACGAAAAGGGGGGCGATCAACGCCAGAAGGACCCACGCCCGACGCGCGGTGCCGGAACAGCCACTAGACTCCATCATGGTTCGACTCCTCTCTCCTCCCCCCGACAAGCCGAGGCCACTCGAGAGCCCCAAAAGAATGACGGAAGGACGATAGCAGAGTAGGGTCGCACCGCCGAGTTGGCTGTGACCTCTTTAACTCAGCGGCCGTCTCACCCTCCGAGGCTGGCGCCGAAGCCACCGGGGTCGGCGGCGATCAGCTCGGCCAGGGCGCGGTCGAGCTTGCCACCCACTCTCACCACGACCATCTCGGCGCCGTCGACGGTAACCACGAACAGATCCCGGATCCCGCCCGCCCGATCCTCGCGGCTGTAGACCCAGGTGATCTCGTCCGCCTCCAACGCGCGCAGCACCCGGTTCCAGCCGCTCTTGCGCAGTCGGCGGTCCATCGCCGCGAGCTCGCCGCCGTTCAGCGTCTCGGGGAACGACCGCACCTCGTACACCGCGAGATCGACCCGGCGG
>JAHEKO010000499.1 GCA_024638355.1 Acidobacteriota bacterium | reverse complement strand
TGGTGCACGACGTCATCACCTACCGCGAGGCGATGCATCAGTCACTCGACCCCGAGGACCTGTCGCTCAAGCTCAGAAGAATGTTCCCCGAGATCGAGGAAAGGGACGATATGTCAGCATCCGATTTCTCACAGATCCTGGAGTTGATGGAGATTCGCAAGCTCTACGAGGAGCAGGAGGAGAAGCAGCGCCTCCGCCTGGGAGAAAAAGACGAGCTCATCGCGACCCTGGAGGCCCAGATGGGAGATCGCGACCGGGAGCTCTCCGACCTGCGCACGGCCTCCGAGGAGGGCACGCGCCAGCGCGAGAAGATGCGCGCCGAGTACGAGCGGCTGCGCACCGAGGCCCAGGAGAAGATCGACAAGCTGAGCGAGCGGATCCGGCAGCTGAATCAAAAGCTCCTCCAAGCCAGCTAGCCAGCGCGCGGATCGCACGCCGTCTCGGCCCGTCCTCGCTGCTCGCTGGCCTGCGGCGTACGGACGTACGCCTCGGCCGCTCACAGCTTGCGGTGGGCCGATACGACGCACGCTCCGCGCGCTGGCTGAGATCTGGCCGCTCGCGACTGCGGTGCGCCGATCTGACCTACGCTCGGCCCGCTGGCTGAGGTTGCGGATCGGGCTCGGGTACGCCTCGTCCGCTCACAGCTTGCGGTGGGCCGATACGACGCACGCTCCGCGCGCTGGCTGAGATCTGCGGCCGCTCGCGACTGCGGTGCGCCGATCTGACCTACGCTCGGCCCGCTGGCTGAGATTGCGGATCGGGCTCGGGTACGCCTCGTCCGCTCACGGCCGGCGGTGCTAGCTCTCGGCGGCTTGGTGGAGCCAGGCGATCGCCTCTTCTCGGGTCGTGACACGGCCTTCGATCTGGGCGCGGCGGAGGCCGCCGGCGAGCTCGCCGAGGCGAGGTCCGGGGCCGATGTCGAGCAGCTCGGCGATCTGGTGCCCGTCGAGCAGCGGCGGCGGGGTGAAGATCGCTTCGGCCTCGGTGGCCGTGAGCCGCAGCAGAGGCCCGAGCGCGGCGCGCCAGTCGCCATCGTCCACCGCCGAGCCGAGATAGGCGACCACGGTCGTCCACAGCTCGCCGCTGCGATGGAGGAGCCAGCGCCGCTCCGGCTCGGTCGCCGGCAGCCGGCGCCGGCCGAGCAGAGCTTCGATCGCCCGCGCCCGGCGGCTGGAGAGGAGCCGCTTCCGGTGAGCGTCGCGCAGGCGCTCCGCGCTCTGCGGCAGCGCGCCGAAGAGGATCGCCTGCACCGCTGCGGCTCGATCGACCGCGGGCTCGCCGCGCTCTGTTTCGAGCTCGGCCGCCCGCCGCTCGAGGCGCTCGAGTCGGTCGACCAGCTCGGGCCGTGGCGGCGCGGGAGCCGGCTCGCCGCGCCACAGAGCGGGGTAGAGAGCGAGGTCGAAGAGCAGGTCGATCCCCACCGCGGAACCGGGCGCGGAGACGAGGGCTTCGAGCTCTTCGCGCACCCGCTCGGCGGCGACCCGGCCGAGCTCGGGCGCGGCCGCGCGGGCGAGCTCGAGGGTGGCGGGCTCGGCGCGGAAGCCCGCCAGCTCGACGCTGAACCGAGCCAGGCGCAGGACGCGCAGCGGATCCTCGGAGAACGACCGCTCCGAGGTCGCGCGCAGCGAGCGATGCCGCAGATCCTCGAGTCCGCCGTGAAGATCCAGAAGCCGGCGATCGGCGAGTTGCAGCGCCAGCGAGTTGACGGTGAAGTCCCGCCGTCGCAGATCGTCCTCGAGCGACGTCTCTCCGCGGTCCCACAGGTCGATGTGGAAGTCGGGCGTCACCACGCGGTAGGCGGCGAAGCGGTCGCCGCCGAGCTCGATCACCCGGGCGCCGAAGCGCTCGCCGAGGGCGCGCGCCGCGGCGGGTCCGCCGCCGGCGACGACGGCGTCGAAGTCCCGCGGCGGTCGTCCGAGCAGTTGATCGCGTAGCGCGCCGCCGACCAGGAGGGTCCGACACTCGGCCGGCAGCGCGGCGAGCGCGACCGTCGCCGGCAGCGCGAAAAGGGGGTCAAGGAGCTCGGCCGCGGCGGCCGGAGTTGCACGAGACGGCCCGGTCACACTAAAATTCCACTTTAGCTGGTAAAGCCTAAGTAGCGATCAACTAAGGAGATTTTGTACCGCACGGAAAGGCGCTTCACCGTGTCAGGAACTCCGGACATCATAGCGGCTAGTCGGCCGGCGCGTGCCGGCCTCATCGGTGTGGCCGTCGTGCTGTCGCTGATCTTCGCCGCGAGCCCGGCGGCCGCGCTCGAGGCCGTGTCGATGTCGGAAGGCTACCGGGCGTTGATCGACGACGAGGGACAGATCTTCGTCGACGCTCTGCCGCGGAACGGCGAGGGCATGCTGGCCTTCGCCGAGCGGATGACCGGCAACATGGGCAAGCGGTCGGTGGTCGCTGCCGCCAACCGCGGCCGGACACGCCTGCTGAAGGGCCTGCGCTACCGCGTGCCGCTCGATGAGCTTCGGCCCGCGCTGCAACAGCAGGCGCTGCTCGCGCTCTTTCCGGCCGACCGGGCCCTGGCCGTCGGCTGGCGCCATCAGGTGGCGGCGGTTGGGGGGCGATCGGCGGAGAGCCTGTGGAGCGTGGCGCGGTGGTTCACCGGAAAGGGTGAGAACTACCGCGAGCTGCGCGTGGTCAACGGGCTGCGCGACACCAACCTGGTGCCGGGTCAGCCCATCCTGGTGCCGGTCGACGTGCTCCGCCCCGCGCTGCGCGCCATTCTCCCCGAGGGTTCGACCCACGACCTCGAGTACGGTGAGGATGGGCAGGGCCGCTACGCGGTGCACCGTCTGCTCAAGGGCGAGACGATCTACTCCGGCGTGGTCATTCGCTACACGGGCCGGGTGTTCGCCGAAGACGTCAACTCGTTGTCGGCCGAGATCGCGGCGCGCAGCGGCATCTTTGACGTCACCGACATCCCGGTCGGCTACCGCGTGAAGGTGCCCTTCGAGCTGCTGCAGCCCGAGTTCCTGCCGATCGACGACCCACGGCGCCAGGAGTACGAGCTGGCGAGGCGCGAGAGCGCGCAGTTCAGCAATCAGGTGCGCGCCACCAGCCTGCGCGGTGTGAAGGTCATCCTCGACAGCGGCC
>JAHEKO010000498.1 GCA_024638355.1 Acidobacteriota bacterium | reverse complement strand
GGGGCACCGAGGGCTTCGTGGCCGCCCGCGACGACCTGATCGTCGTCGCCTACCGCGGCACGCAGGAGAGGGAGGACGTGCTCGCCGACGCCAAGCTCAAGATGGTGCCCGGGAAGGGAGGGGGCCACGTGCATCGCGGCTTCAAGGCGGCGCTGGAGGCGGTGTCCGCAGACATGGCGGCCGCGTTGCGCAGCTTCCGCGACAAGAACCAGCCGGTCTTCGTGACCGGTCACAGCCTGGGCGCGGCGCTGGCGGGCCTGGCCGTCGGCGCGTCGCGGACCGAGGGGGTGGAGATCGCCGGTCTCTACACCTTCGGCATGCCGCGGATCGGCAACAAGCACTTCGCCGCGAAGTTCCAGCAGGCCTTCGGCAAGCAGACCTTCCGCCTCGTCAACAACAACGACATCGTGACCCGCGTGCCGCCGCGGCGGTTCGGCTACGAGCACGTCGGCGTGGTCAAGTACTTCGATAGCCACGGCAAGCTCCTCTCGGGCCAGAAGCCCTGGAGGGCGTTCCTGAGCAGGCTGAAGGGCCAGCTCGAGGGTCGCCTCGGCGATTTCCTCAAGCCGGGAACCGACGGCATCAAGGACCACAGCATGAAGAAGTACGTGGCCCTCATGAAGAAGCTCAGAGGCTAGCCGGTGGCGGTTCCTCGGCCGTTGGCGAGCACGTCCGCCATGTGCCTTCGGACAGCGATCCCGGCGCCGCGCCGAGAAGCCGAGGCGCTCGATTTCCGCCACAGCGGCACCGTCACTCCTCGAACCCGAACAGCGCGCTCTGCAGGTTTCGATTGAGGACGGTCGCTTGCGCGAGCGTGGGGTAGAGCGCGAGGGTGCCGAGCGGATGGCTGCGAGCGTGTTCTTCTGACCAGAAGAAGAGGCTCTTGCGTCAGAAATCGTCGATGATGTTGGGCGCCTTCAGGCGCCCGAGATCGATCACCGGCACCGACAGCAAGGGTGAGGCCGTGTCGGAAAGTACGCGACTGCGCAGGTCGCTGTCGATCTCCAGCTCCATCGAACGGCTAC
This sequence comes from Acidobacteriota bacterium, assembly GCA_024638355.1. Lineage (GTDB taxonomy): Bacteria > Acidobacteriota > Thermoanaerobaculia > Multivoradales > JAHEKO01 > JAHEKO01. Next base: position 2,075 of record JAHEKO010000498.1, on the reverse strand, counting down.
AACAGGCGCACTCGGTGCGGATGGCCACCGAAAGCGTCTCTTGCCTCACGCGCCCTTGCACGAAGGGCGTTGCCACCGCGTCGGTGGCTCAGGCCGCGTCGACCCGCTCGCCGGTGCTGAACGCCATGTGGTGAGGCGTCGCCTCTGCGGTGACGGGATACGCCCAGGTGACTCGGCCTCGCGGATCGCGCCACAGAAAGCGCTTCCTGCGCTCGAGCTGTCGCAAGATCGCCACGACTTCGGCAATCGGGATCGCGGTGCCGGCCGCGATCGCCTCCGGCGTCAACGGTCCGCCGGCGCGCGGGATCTCCCTGACCGCGAAATGCTGCACCGCACGATGCCTGTCCGTCAGAAGGGAATCCTCGTTCCGGATCCGTCGCGCCATCCGGCGGATCAGCCGATGCCAGAGGGCAGCGGGCAAAGGCAGAAAGTGCCTGCCGAGCCTCAACCGCAGCGAGTCTCCCATCGCTCTGGTCCCGACAGTAGCATTGCGAGCCCGAGAGACCGGTCCTTTTCGGGCCTTCTGGGAGGTCGTCGACAGGGAGTAGTTCTCGCGGAATCCAGACGCGGATTAATGACCCGGCGTCGGCGGCCGCCGCGAGCATTCCTCTAGAATCGCCGCATGCGCTTCGGGCCGCGCGCGAGCTCGACGAAGAGCCGGTTCAGGTGGCTCGGGCGCCTCGTGCTGGCGGCGACTGCAGCGTCGCTGGCTCTTGTGGCCGCCGAGATCCTGCTCGTACGCCGCGCCCTGCCGCTCGCCGAGCCGGTGGCCCGGTACGTCCACGGCTGCTACGAGCCGACTCAGCCGCGGCGCTGCATCTTCGCGAGCATACGGCCGCTCAAGCTGCGGCTCCACCGGCCCGACTTCGAGTCCGACTGCTACTTCCTGGGCTACTCCTGGAGGCACAGGTCGGACGGGCACGGCTGGCGGAATCCGGAGACCCGGAGCTCGGCGGACGTCGTGGTGCTCGGCGATTCGATCGTCTACGGCCACGGCGTCGAGGAGCGCGAGACGACGACCCACTTCCTCCGTGGCCTGCTCGATCGCCCGGTCGTCAACATGGGCATCACCGGCGGATCGCCGGTCCACTATCTGGCGTTTCTACGCAACTTCGCGCTGCCGCTGCGCCCGCGCGTGATCGTGGTCCTCTTCTTCGGCAACGATCTCGACGACATCAAGTCGAACCGGTCGCCGGATCGGATCGAGCGATTCGTGCGGAGCGGCGAAGGACGCGAGATGCGGATCCTGCCGCGCGCTACGCTGCTCGAGAGATTGCGGCTTCTGGGCGGGCGCGAACCCACCTGGCTCGACCGACTGGCGGTCTATCGCCTGGTCGACTACCGTGTGCAGGCCTGGCGCGCGAGTCGCTCCGGCTCGCGGCCCGAGTCGCGGCGCCGGCCCTGGATCGGCGCGCCGCGAGATCCGGCCGACCTCGCTCCCCCCGGCGACGAGGTGCTCGACCGGATGGAAGGGCGGATCACCGTGGCCTACCTGCGGCGCGCCTTGAAGGTGATGGCCGAGTCGAGCCGCTCGGCGAACGCCGAGCTCGTCGTCGGCCATATCGGCAGGCGGACCCGCGACGACTGGTTCCTGCGTCGCCTCCTCCGCGAGTCGAGCACGGCGCGGGGAATGCACTACTTCGAAACGCCGGTGCTCGAAGGGCGCTACCGGCTGACCGGCGACGGCCACCTCTCCGCGGCGGGACACCGCCACCTCGCGGAGGCGCTCGCCGTCTTCTTGCGCGACCGCGCTCTCCTCTAACCTGCGAAGCGGGTGGCGACCACCTCGATCAGGCGAGCGATACCATGCCCGAAGGGAGGGTTGTTGCCTTGACGAGAGGTGAGCTGGAAAACTGGTTGCGCGCCTATGGAGAGGCGTGGAATTCGCGAGACCCGAACAAGGCCTCCGTCCTCTTCTCAGAGGACGCGAGCTACCGGGTGACTCCGTTCACGCGGCCTGCGGTCGGCCGAGACGAGATACGGGCGTACTGGGCTGACGCGGTTGCCAACCACCGGGAGGTGCGCTTCAGGTTCGAGATCCTGAGCATCCAGGACGAGGTGAGCATCGTTCACTG
>JAHEKO010000068.1 GCA_024638355.1 Acidobacteriota bacterium | reverse complement strand
TTCTTCAACCTGCTCGAAGGCGTCGCCCGCGGCGAGCCCGCGCTGACCCCGGCGCTGGCGCGCAAGGTGCTCGAGGAGTTCGCGCGGCCGCGGCGCCGGGCGGCCGAATCGTACGACCCCGACGCGCTGACCGAACGCGAGACCGACGTTCTCGAGCTCATGGTCCAGGGGGTGACGTCGAACCGCAAGCTGGCGGAGCAGCTCGGCGTGAGTGAGAACACGGTCAAGTTCCACGTCCGCAACATCCTCGACAAGCTGCACCTCCACAACCGCGCCCAGGTCGTCGCCTACGCCTTGCGCAACCGCTTGGTGGAAGCCCCGACGGACGCCGATTGAGGCGCGTCCGGTCAGCTCTCTCTTCCCGCCCGGCGGGCCGGCCGGCCCTCGTGCGCTCGGCCTCCACCGGATCCGGATCGCAACGCCGCACCGGTTCGCCTCGAGCAGGGGAACAAGGCCGCGCAACCGACCGGGCCGACACAAAAAAACACCGACGGCCACGCTTTTTGCCGTCCCTGGGCAGGGTCGGGATCGGCCTCGGCGGGCCGCCGGAGCGATCTCAGCTTCTAACCGGCGCCCGATCCGCGCAACGCCCCACGGAGTGGGGCTCGCGTCCGCCGAGAGGTAGTGACCTGGCTAACCGAACACGCTAGACTTCGCCCTTTGTGTGACCCGCCCGCAATGAGTCAGAGCCTGCAAGAGACCCCGGCGGAAGGCGAGATGGTCGCCCTCGAAGCCCCGACCGGAGCCGAGGCGCCGCCGCGCGTGCTCGACCGGCTCGGCCCGGAGAGCGGACCGATCCTCTTGATCGTGGCCGGACTCCACGGCAACGAGCCGATGGGCGTGGTCGGTCTCGAGCGGGCCCTGAGCCGGCTCCGCGCCATCGGCGCGCCGCTCAGCGGCCGGGTGATCGGCCTGGTCGGCAACCGCAAGGCACTCTCGGTAGGTCGCCGGTTCGTCGATCACGATCTGAATCGCGCCTGGTTCGCCGATCGGATCGAGCTGTTGCGCCAGACGCCGGAGCCCTCCTCGCCGGAGGACCGCGAGCTGCTCGAGCTCGACCGGGAGATCGAGCCCCTGATTCAGCAGGCCGGCGGCAGTCTGTTCATGCTCGACCTGCACACGACGTCGGGTCCCGGTCCCGCCTTCTCGGTGCTCGAGGACACGCTGGCCAATCGCGCTTTCGCGCTCAACTTCCCGGTGCCGATGGTGCTCGGCTTCGAGGAGGAGGTAGGCGGCACGCTCTCGCACTACCTCTGCGGCCGTGGCGTCACCGGCATCGGCTTCGAGGCCGGGCAGCATCAGGAGCCGTTCGCCGCCGAGCGCGCCGAAGCCGCCGTCTGGATCGCCCTCGAGGCCGCCGGCCTGCTGAACGGCGATCTCGATGAGCTCCGCGAGGCGCGGCAAAAGCTCGAGCTCGAAAGCGCGGAGCTGCCGTCGATCGTCGAGGTTCGCTACCGCCACGCCATCTCGGGCGGCGACGGCTTCCGCATGAAGCCGGAGCACCGCACGTTCCAGCCGGTGGAGCGCGGCCAGAAGCTGGCGCGCGACAGGTCGGGCGAGATCTCCAGCCCCACCGAGGGTCTGCTGCTCATGCCCCTCTACCAGGAACAGGGAGACGACGGGTTCTTCGTCGTCCGCCCGGTCTTGCCGGTCTGGCTCAAGCTGTCGGCCCTGGTGAGGCACCACCGCTTCGAGCGCTTCGTGCATCTGCTGCCGGGAGTGCGCAAGCACCCCGAGCGGCCCGGCGCCTTCATCGTGAATCGGCGCGTCGCCCGCTTCCTCACCCTCGAGCTCTTCCACCTGCTCGGCTTCCGGCGGGTGGGACCGGTCGGGCGCTACGTCGTTCTGGTCCGCCGCACGTACGACAGGAGCTGAGCGCCGCGCCCTGCCCGCCGGGGTCGCGATCGAGCGCACCGCGCCCACCCCGGGGACAGATGTCCGCCCGCCACCACGGGTGTGGCAGGGCTCGCCCCTTACGGATAGAACCGACACAGAAAGGAGGGTGTCGTGCTCAAGATACAGACCATCCTCTTCCCCACCGATTTCTCCGAATGCTCACGCCAGGCCTTCGCGCACGCCCTCTTCCTGGCCGAGCAGTACGAGGCGACGCTTCATCTGTTCCACGCAGTCGTCCTCCACGAGGACGATCCAGCGAGCCCCGAGCAGCACTTTCCCGACACCAAGGAGCTCCTGGGCAAGCTCTTCGAGATCGCCAACTCCAGACTCGCCTCGCTGGTCAAGCGGCACGAGGGCGGGCCGGTGACCCTCGAGGAGTTCACCGCCCGCGGAGTCTCGGCGGCGGATCTGATTCTCGAGCACGCCGAAGAGCACGACGTCGACCTGATCGTCATGGGGACGCACGGCCGTCGCGGCGCCTCGCGCTTGCTGATGGGGAGCGTCGCCGCCGAAGTCGTCCGCTCCTCGCATGCCCCGGTGATCACGCTGCGGGAGCTCGAAGAGGGCCGGCCACTCGAGGCGATCGAGCGGATCCTCGTGCCCATCGACTTCTCGGAGCACTCACGCGTGGCGCTCGCCTACGCGACCGAGCTGGCGCGTAGCTACGACGCCAGTCTCCAGCTCCTGCATGTGGTCCAGCAGCCGGTCTACCCCTACTTCTACGCCCCGGTGCCGGCCATGGCGCCGGTCGAGCAGATACAGGGCATCCGGGAGCGCGGCGCCCGCGCGCTGGAAAAGCTGCTGGAGGAGGCGGGAGACCCGAAGATCGACCACGAGCTGGCGGTGATCGACGGCCATCCGGCCAGCGAGATCCTGGATTTCGCCCGAGAGAAGGGCTCCGACCTGATCGTCACCGCCACCCATGGTCTGACCGGCCTCGAGCGGCTGCTGCTCGGCAGCACCTCCGAGCAGGTGGTCCGCACCTCGCCGCTGCCGGTGATGCTGGTGAAGTCGTTCGGCAAGTCGCTCCTCGACGCGCCGGCGGGCGACGGAGCCTAGCGCCGTCGCCGCTTGGCGAGAAGGTCAGGAGCCGGCGGGATCGGGGTCATCGGAGCGGGAGTAGCCGGGGCAGTCGAGCACCGGCAGGGACGGATAGCGCGGGAAGCGCGGATCGGCGCGAGCCAGTCCGCAGCGGACGAACACGCTGCGTGCGGACTCCAGGAGCTCGACGTGCCGGCAGGCGGCGCACAGCCCGGGCGCCGGTCCCGAGCCTGCCCCGAGCCTTGCCAGCAGCCACGCCCGGTCCTCGCTCCGGCCCCGGCTCATCGGCCACCGCATCCACTTTGCCGGCGCCGCCGAACAAACCCCACGTGGGGCAGCTCCGTATAAGAGTTGTTACCGCAGGCCGGTCCTTCCGGCCGACCTTCCGGGAACCGCTCGACGGCGTCCGCCGTCGAGATTGGCGTCCCACCGCCGGAGATCACTTTTCCGGCCCGCCAAGCACCCCACCCGGCTGCCCGAAAGGCGCAGCCCATCCTTCCAAAACGAGGGGGCCGGAATATCCGGCCCCCGCACTCCTTCTACTCATAGCGCAGGGCCACCGCAGGGCGCACCCTCCCGGCCCGGCGAGACGGTAGCCAGCAGGCGACGACCATGACCGCCAAGGTGAAGCCGACGACGGCGAAAAGGTCGAGCCACTCGACGCGAAACGGAACCGAGCTCAGGAAATAGACGGCGGCCACTTCGGGGCCGAAGCGGATCAGCTCGTAGCGGCTCAGTACCAGCGAGACCGTCGTTCCCAGCGCCACGCCGGTCAAGGTGCCGAGCAGGCCCAAAGTGGCCCCGAACAACAGGAAAACGCCCTGCAGCTGCCGGGGCTCGAAGCCCAGCGCACTCAAAACGCCGACGTCGCGCATGCGCTCGCGTACCAGCACCACGAGGCTCGAAGCCACGTTGAAGGTCGAGACGAGAACGATCAGGCCCAGAACGCAGAACAGGGCCAGCTGCTGAATGCGCAGGGCGGCGAACAGCTCGGCGTTCAGCTCGCTCCATTCCCGGATCAGAAAGTCCGGCCCGAGGATCTCGCGGATATCCGCTGCCGCGGCGGCCGGCTCGACCGACCGCGGCACCTCGAACTCGAAGAACGAGCCGCCGATGCCCCCTCCCATCAGGCGCTCTAGAAGCTCGCGATCGATCACCGCCATCCCCTGGTCGAACTCCGAGAATCCGCTGCGGAAGGTGCCCGCGACGCGCACGCTCTGATAGCGGAACCGCGGCCGGCCGTTCTGCGCTCCGAGCACCATGAGTCGCACCACCTCGTCGGGCCCGGCGTCGAGCTCCCGGGCGAGATCGGCGCCGACGACGATGCCCGGCACGCCGCCGCCCGCGAGACCGCCCGCGGCGAGCTCGAGCTCCCCCAGACCCTGAAGTCCCTCCGCCGGATTCTCGCCGCGCAGGGTCACCTCGAGCGCCTCCGGCGCCCGCCGCGAGGTGAGCGAGCCCTGGCCGTACGCCACCCGACGCACCTTGTCCACGGTGGGAAGGGCCAGGAGCCGATCGTAGACCTCGCCGGCCAGGTCGAGCCACTCGTCGCTCAACGGGTAGGCGAGGACCGCGGCGTTTCCGCGCAGCAGCTTGCGGTGCAGGTCCTCGCGGTAGCCGGTCATGAGCGCCATCGCGATCACCATCGCCGCGACCCCGATCGCGGTCGCCGCCAGCGCCGAGCGCGCCGTACCGTCCAGCAGCCGGCTGCGGCGTCCGCGAAGGAAGCGCCAGGCCACCGCGCCCACCAGACCCCAGCGCACGGCTACAGCGACTCGAGGAATCGATCGAAGAGCGGCGAGGCGTCGTGCGGTCCCGGCGCCGCTTCGGGATGGTACTGGGCGGAGAAGACCGGCCGACCCCGCACGGCGAACGCCTCGATCGTGCCGTCGTTCAGATTGGTCTCCGTCACCTCGCACTCCTCTGGCAGCGACTCCGGATCGATGGCGAAGCCGTGGTTCTGGCTGGTGATGACGACCTTGCTGGTACCCAGCACCCGAACCGGCTGGTTGCCGCCGTGGTGACCGAACTTGAGCTTGAAGGTGCGGCCGCCCATCGCCAATCCCAGCAGCTGATGGCCGAGGCAGATGCCGAACACCGGCATGCCGGCGTCGACCAGCTCGCGCACCTCGGCGACGACGCCGGTAAGCGGCTCGGGATCGCCGGGCCCGTTCGACAGCACGACGCCGTCGACGCCGAGATCGAGGCAGGCGCGCGCCGGCGTGCGGGCCGGAAGGACGGTGAGGCGCGCTCCCCGGGCGGCGAGCACGCGCAGGATGTTGGCCTTCACGCCGAAGTCGTAGACGGCGAGGTGGGAGGTCGGCTCAACGCCGGCGGGCGGGCTCACCTCGTACGGCTCGCCGCACGTCACCTCGTCGACCAGCGCCCGACCCGCCATGGTCGGGTGCGCCCTCACTTCGGTCAGCAGGGCGTCGACGTCGGAGCGCTCGGTGGTCAGGACGCCGCGTAACGCTCCCTCCTCGCGCACCCGCCGCACCACCGCGCGGGTGTCGATCCCGTCGAGAGCCGGCACCGAATGGCGCCTCAAGTACGTCAGCAGATCCTCTTCGCTGCCGTGGCTCGACGGGAGCGCGGTGAACTGGCGCGCGATGAATCCCTCGACCCACGGCCGGCTCGACTCCGCGACCGCCGCGCTGATGCCGTAGTTGCCGATGTGCGGCAGCGTCATCACCACGATCTGGCCGCGGTAGGAGGGATCGGTCAAGATCTCCTGGTAGCCCGTCATCGAAGTGTTGAAGACGACCTCGCCGAAGCGCGTACCGGGCGCCGCGGCACGGCCCTCGAAGACCGATCCGTCTTCGAGCACCAGCAGAGCGGGGGCGGCTTCTCTACCGACCATGTCGCCGCAACTCAGGTCCCGACGTAGCTGGGCACATCCCGGTCGACGACCGGAGCCAGGTTTCGGACCTCCACCATGAGGTCGGAGAACTCTCCCGGGCTCAGCGCCTGGTAGCCGTCGGAGAGCGCCTCCTCCGGCGCGTCGTGGACCTCCACCATCAGACCGTCGGCGCCGACCGCCACCGACGAGCGCGACAGCGCCACGACCTTGTGGCGCTTCCCCGCCGCGTGGCTGGGGTCGGCGATGATCGGCAGATGACTGATCCGATGCACGGCCGGAATCGCCGCCACGTCGAGCGTATTGCGGGTGTGGTCGGCGAAGGTCCGGATGCCGCGCTCGCACAGCACCACCTGGTTGTTTCCCTGGTCGAGGATGTACTCGGCGGCGAGCAGCAGCTCGGTGACCGTGGCGTTCATTCCGCGCTTGAGCAGCACCGGCTTGCCGCACCGACCGGCGCGCTTCAGCAGCGTGTAGTTCTGCATGTTGCGGGCGCCGATCTGGACCATGTCGGCGTACTCGGCCACCAGGTCGAGGACGTCGATGTCGAGCGCCTCGGTGACCACCGGCAGCCCCGTCTCCTCGCGCACCCGTGCCAGGATCTCGAGGCCCTCTCGACCCAGCCCCTGAAAGCTATAGGGGCTGGTGCGCGGCTTGTACGCGCCGCCACGGAGCAGGTGGGCGCCCGCCTCCTTGATCGCGCGTGCGATCCGCAGGGTCTGATCGTAGCTTTCGACCGAGCACGGGCCGGCGATGATCGCCAGGTCGCGGCCGCCGATCTTGACCCCGGAGACGTCGACGACGGTCGCCTCCGCCTTGAACTCACGCGAGACCAGCTTGTACGGGTGGCTGACCTGGATGACCTCGAGGACGCCCGGCAGCGACTCGAACAGCACCGGTTCGACGATGCCGATGTTCCCGGTAATGCCGATTGCGGTGCGCTGCGCACCCGGGATCGGGTGGGCCTTGAGGCCGTGGGATTCGATCTTCTCGACGGCACCACGGATGTCCTCCTCCCTGGCGTCCATCCGCATCACCACCAACATCGTCCGAGCTCCTCCTGTGACACCTGCCGCTCCCATCCTCGGGACGGCGGGGTATGATTATAGAGTGATGCACGGATCGAGACCGGAGAAGTCGAGCCCGATTCGACCGAGGTGGGAGAAAGCCGCGACCTTCCTCCTGGCGATCTGCCTGCTGGCGCTGACCGCGGCGCCGGCCTTCGCCTACACCATCTATCTCAAGGACGGTTCGCGGCTGATCGCCAAGGAGGCGTACGAGATCCGCGGCGACCAGGCGATCATCACCCTGCAGAACGGCGCTCGCACCTCGATTGCCGCCACCGAGATCGACGCGGAGCGCACGCGCGAGGCCAATCTGGGCGGCTACGGCAGCGCCCTGGTGCTCGACGACGGCAAGCTCACCGAGATGCCGGCCGAGGAGGAGCCGGCTGACGAGGGCTCGCTCTCCGACCTGATCGGCGAGCGCCGGTCGGCGGTGGCCAGCCGACCGCCCGCCCGGCGGCCGGTGCCCGAGGCCGAGAGCGCCGAGGCGGAGGGCGCCGGGGTCGACTTCCGGGAGCTGCCGCGACGGCCGTTCTCGGATCTCGACATGGCCGCCGAGGTCCAGCGCATCTTTCGCGCCCAGGGAGTCGAGCAGGTGCTCATCTCGCAGGGGACGCGGCCCGAGCGACTGCTCATCGATCTGACGACCAACTCCGAGGCGTCGGTCTTCCGGGCTCTGGAAGTGGCCGCCAGCGCGCTGGTGCACGCGCGCGATCTCTACCCGTCGAACTCGGCCGTCTTCGAGCTCCTGCTCAGCACCGCCGAGCGCGAGCCGGCCGGTCAGTTCGTTCTGACGCGGTCGCTGGCCCAGATCCTCGTCGACGGCGATCTGGACCCCTCGACCTTCTACATCCAGAACGTCCAGTTCTAGCCGGTCAGGCTAGGAAGGAACCTCGCCCTCGCCGCCGCCCGGCAGCCCGAGGTAGCTCTCGACGCTCACGCCGACGCGCCGCTCGAAGCGCTGGCAGTAGCTCTCGACCTCGCCGATCTGCTCGTCCAGGAAGATCCGCTCGACTCTCAACATCGGCACGAAGACGTTCGACAGGCCGAGCGACGGCGAGCGCTGCTGCGCGACCTGGGTGACCCAGTCATCGAAGCTCGACAGCTGGATGCCGCGCAGGATCACCCCGGTGCCGTCGAGCCTCTCGAGGATGCCCCAGTATTTCTCGGTCGGATTGGCCAGGTGGACCAGGACGGGAGCGAGAGCGTCGAGGCGCGAGCTGCTCATGCTCTACCCCTCTCCCCCGGCGTCGCCGGCGTCGGGCTGGGAGAGCTCGAGCAGCACCCCTCCGGCGCTGTGCGGATGGACGAATTGGACCCAGCATCCGCCGGCGCCGCGCGTCGGCGCCTCTCGCAGCAGCCGATAGCCGGCCGCCCGCAGCCGCGTATCGTCGGACACCACGTCGCTCGACGCCAGGCACAGATGGTGGATCCCGGGGCCACGCTTGGCCAGGAAGCGGGCGATGGGCGACTCGGGACCGAGCGGCTCGAGCAGCTCGATCCAGCTGCCGCCGCAGCGGATCATCGCCACCCGCACCCCCTCGTGGGGCACCTCCTCGATCCTTTCGACCGCCAGCCCGAGGTTCTCCCAGAAGGCGCGTGAAACATCGATCGACTCGACGGCGATTCCGATGTGATCGATCGACTCGATCATGGTCTCACTCCTCCCGCGGCCCGGACGCGCCGACCGCATTGAACAGCCGCTCGGCGACCGAGTACGGATCCTCGTGGTCGGCGAAGGCCCGTTCGAGCGTGCTGTCCAGGCCGACCACCCGGTCGACCGCGACCAGCACGCGCTCCTTGAGCAGGTTCTCCACCCGCAGGCGCAAGCGCGACCGCCGCCGGCGCTCCAGCTCGCCGTCGCTCCGCAGCCACTCCTGGTGGCGCCGCAGCTCGTCGAGAAGCTGAGGCAGACCCTCGCCGCGGCTCGCTACCGTCTTGAGGATCGGCGGCCGCGGATCGCGGCTCTCCTCCAGGCTCAGGACCATCTCCAGATCGCGTACCGCCCGGTCGGAGCCCTCGCGATCGGCCTTGTTGACCACGAACAGGTCGGCGATCTCCATGATGCCGGCCTTGATCGCCTGGATGTCGTCGCCGAGGCCGGGAAGCGTCACCAGCACGACGGAGTCGACGCAGCGCACCACGTCCACTTCGTCCTGGCCGACGCCGACGGTCTCCACCAGGATCCAGTCGTAGCCGGCGGCGTCGAGCAGGTCCACCGCATCGAGGGTCGCCCGCGCCAGGCCGCCCATCGCGCCGCGAGTGGCCATCGACCGGATGAAGACGCCGGGATCGGTGTAGAGCCGCTGCATGCGGATCCGATCGCCGAGGATCGAGCCGCCGGTGAAGGGGCTGGTCGGATCGACCGCCAGAATGCCGACCAGCTGATCTTCCTGGCGCAGCAGGTGAGCGAGCCGATCGACGATGGTGCTCTTGCCGGCGCCCGGCGGTCCGGTGATGCCGATCACCCGCGCGCCGCCGATGCTTGGGTAGAGGCGACGAATCAGCTGGTCGCGCAGGGGATCCTGATCTTCGATCAGCGAGACGGCGCGCGCCAGAGCGCGCGTCTTGCGCTCGGCGATCCCCTCGAGCAGCTCTTCGAGGCCGAGGCCGCGCCTGCGGGCCGGTGACATCAGCTCCGTGCGAGCAGGCGCCTGGCGATCACCAGCTTCTGGATCTCGCTCGTACCCTCGCCGATCGTGCACAGCTTGCAGTCACGGTAGAACTTCTCCGCCCGGTAGTCCTTGACGAAGCCGTAGCCGCCATGGATCTGCACGCCGCGCTCGGCGCAGAAGACCGCGGTCTCTCCGGCGAGCAGCTTGGCCTCGGCCGCGAGCCGCGACACGTTCTCGCCGTTGTCCATCGCCCGGGCCGCCGCCAGCGACAGGAGCTCCGCCGCCTCGATCCGGGTCGCCATCTCGGCCAGATAGAAGCCGATCGCCTGGAAGTCGGCGATCGGCTTCTGGAACTGTTTCCGCTCGCGCGCGTAGTCGCGCGCCGTCTCGTAGGCGCCGCGGGCGGTGCCGACACCCATCGCCGCGATCGAGATGCGGCCGCCGTCGAGGATCTGGAGCGCCTGGATGAAGCCTTCGCCCCGTTCGCCGAGCAGATGATCCTCGGGCACCAGGCAGTTCTCCATGATCACCTCGGCGGTATCCGAGGCCCGGGTGCCCAGCTTGTTCTCCTTCTTGCCGGCTCGGAAGCCCTCCATGCCCGCCTCCAGCACGAAGGCGGAGATGTTGTGATGACGGGGTGCGGCCGGATCGGTGACGGCGAAGACTACGCAGGTATCGCCGACGCTACCGTGGGTAGTGAAGGTCTTGGAGCCGTTCAGCAGCCAGCCACCGTCGACCTTCTCGGCCTGCGTGCGCGTACCGGCGGCGTCGGAGCCGGCCTCGGGCTCGGTCAGGCTCCAGGCGCCGATCTTCTCGCCTCGGGCCAGCGGCACCATCCAGCGCCGGCGCTGCTCTTCGCTGCCGAACTTGTAGATGTGATTCGTGCACAGCGAGTTGTGGGCGGCAACGCTCAAGCCGACCGACGGGTCGACTCGAGACAGCTCCATGATCACCAGGTAGTACTCGAGGTAGCCGAGGCCGGAACCGCCGTACTCCTCGGGGAAGATGATTCCCAGAAAGCCGAGCTCGCCGGCCTTCTTGAACACCTCGAGGGGAAACCTCTGCGCCTCGTCGATCTCCTCGACGATCGGGTCGACCTCGTTGAGCGCGAACTGCCGCGCCGTCTCTCGAATCGCCTCTTGCTCGGGCGTGAGGCCGAAGTTGATCGAGTCATCCATCACGTCTGGACGTTCGCTCGCTACTGTCATTCGGACGCACCTCTTCACCGTTTGCGGAGCGCCCCAGCGGACGACCCGACTCGGCATCGCTCGACCCCCGAATCGTAGCACGGAGCCGCCACCCTTCCGGCCCCGGGTAGTGGTACGGACAGGGCCAGCAGACCCCGTCCTGGGCTGGCTCGCGCCCCTTCTGAATGGGGAGCACGAGAGAGCCTTGCCAGGCGACAAGGCCTGGCAAGTCTCCTCTTGCGATGACTGAGTGGGGGCGCTGCGCTTTATGCCCTGGACGGGGCCTGCTGGCCCTGTCCGTACCACTACCCGGCCCCGGAGACGCATCCGCGCGGCCGCGATCCAGGGTGGATCAAGGTGGCGCCGGGACCGGCGGCGAGGGCTCGAGTCGGTGGCTTCGCCCCGGCGTCGGGGCCGCGCTTGACACATTTCGGACCCCAATCCGTACAGGAACAGGAAGCCTGGTAGCTTCCGACCGAACCGAGACGACAGGAGCCGGAGCGATGATGACAAGAGAGACGACGAGCCTGCTGGTTTTGACCCTGTCGCTCGCGGCCTTCGGGCCGGCGGCGGCGAGCCTCGAGCCCTGCAACGAAGAGCGCCTGGGCGAGCGGGCCCTGTGCGGAAGCCTGCCGGTTCTCGAAGATCGTGGGCGCCCCGAGGGCCGCAAGATCGACCTGAACGTGGTCGTGCTGCCGGCGGAAGAATCGACCGGCCGCGAGCCGGTCTTCTTGCTGGCCGGGGGCCCGGGCCAGGGCGCCACCGATCTGGCGGGCCTGGCGCTCGGACCGCTGGCCGCGGTCAACGAGACCCGCGACTTCGTGATGCTCGACCAGCGCGGCACCGGGCAGTCGAACCCGCTCCTCTGCCTGAACGACGCGGACGCCGACCCCGGGCGCGCGTTCGGCGGGCTGTTCAAGCCCGGCGAGATGGCCGCCTGCCTGGAGGATCTCTCTTCACGCGCCGAGCTCTCCCTCTACTCCACGCCGCACGTGATCGAAGACCTCGAAGAGGTGCGCGAACGACTCGGTTACGACCGGGTCGTCCTGTGGGGGGCTTCGGGCGGCACCCGCACCGCCCTGGTCTGGATGCGACGGCACCCCGAGAGCATCGCGGCGGCACTGCTCGACAGCGCGGTGCCGACCAGCTTCCGCGCCCCCTCGAGCATGGCGCGCACGACGCACGACGCGCTCGGGCGCGTCCTCGACGACTGTGAGGCACAGGCGAGCTGCGCCGCGGCCTTCCCCGAGCTCGAGGCCGAGTTTCGCAAGCTGCTCTGGCTGTTCGAGGCCGGCCCGGTGAAGACCCGAGTCACCCGCGACGATGGCAGCGAGGTGGCGGTGGAGATGACCCGCGGTGACTTCTCCTACGCCCTGCGGGGCATGCTCTACGGGGCTCAGCGCATCGCGAACCTGCCCAAGCTCATCCACGAGAGCGCGGCGAGCGGCGACGTGAGCCCTTTCGCCCAGGCGCTCTGGCAGCGCGACGTCGCGCTGCGTCCGGTGGTCTCGATGGGCGTCCACTTCGGCGTCTACTGCGCCGAGGATCTGCCGTTCTTCGATCGCGCCCGAGCGGACGAGCTGACCGAAGGCACCTTCTTCGGCAGCTACCTGATCGACCAGTACGGCGCCATCTGCGATCTCCTGGACATCCCTGCGCTCCCTCGCGACTACCTCGAGCCCACCACGGCCGACGTGCCCACCCTGGTCTTCTCGGGCTACTACGACCCGTCGACGCCGCCCCGGTTCGGCGACGAGGTCGCCCGTCACCTGCCCCGGAGCCGCCACGTGGTGGCGCGC
>JAHEKO010000497.1 GCA_024638355.1 Acidobacteriota bacterium | reverse complement strand
GCCGACCAGGAAGCCGGCGTAGAGCGGGTTGCGAACGCGAGCGTAGAGACCCCGCTCGACGAGACCGCGATCCTCCGGCTCCGCACCGATAGCGTAGCGGTAGGCGGGTCGCAGACCGAAGAGGTCGAGGTGACCGAGCGTGAGGATGGCGATCAGGCCGATCACCCAGCCGGCGGCCGAGGCTCCGGTCAGCGCCGCTCGCAGCCATTCGGCCTCGATCCGCCACAGGGGCTCGGGCAGCGGTCGCCAGAGCCACATCAGCGCGCTCAGGCTCAGCCCGGCGAGTAGCGTGTAGGTGCTGCGCTCGAGCGCGGCCGGGATCGAGCGCCCGAGACGCCGCTTCCAGCCGGACCGTGCGCTCAGGGAGTGCAGCACCGCGAAGGCGGCGAGAAGCCCCACGTCGATCGCCAGCGCCGCGCCCCGCTCCCCGACCGGTCCCGAGTCGATCCCCTTGGGCACCAGCCAGCCGGTGCAGAACCCGACCAGATAGACCATCGCCCGCACGGCGACGACGTAGGCGACCAGACCGTAGACCAGCGCCCACGGCCGGCGAACCCGCGGCAACCAGCCTCTCACCCCGCTCCCCATGCCGCGCTAGCCGACCTCCTCACCGGCTCTCGATCCAGTGCCCGGGAAGCTGCGCCGCGAGCCGACATGCGTCGAGGAGTTCGACAGGAGCGAGCCGCAGCAGATTCAGGCATTCCCGGCGTTCTGGGCGCGCTGGTGAGAGGGTCGGGCTAGCCGCCGTAGTCGAGCACGCCGGTCTGGGCGATCATCTTCCAGCCGTCGGCGACCTTCGTGTAGAGCTTGCACGTGCGGCCCCGCCACCGCTGCTCGCGGCCGTCGGCGGCGCGCCAGCGGGTGTCGATGTCGACCACCGCGAAGGCGCCGTCGCCCTCGGCCGACACCTCGATGCGCCGGGTGGTGCGATCGTTGCGCACCAGCTCGTGGGCGTCGAACAGCTCCTGCCAGGCGGCGCGCCAGCGCGCCTCGTCGTAGCGGCCGAACGGAAACACCCAATCCATCGGGTCGTGGGCGCTCGCGTCGGGTGGCCAGGGCCACACCATGTCGGGGTGGAAGCACCCGATCAGCAGGTCGACGTCGCGGGTGTCCCAGGCGCGGGTCTCACGGTCGACGATCTCCTGGATCTCCGCTCGCTGGTTCGTCATCGACGCCCTCCGGGTCTCATCGCGCGGCCGGCCGGCCGGCCAGCAGGGTGAGTCGCCAGCGTACCTCGCGCTCCGTGTCGAGGTCGGCCCAGAGCGGCGCCAACTCTCGCTCGAAGAGCGGCACCGGGTCCTCGCCGCGCTCTCGACGGTAGCGCCCCACGGCCGACCAGCTGCTGAAATACCCTGCCAGCCGCTTTCCCGTCCACCGTGCCGACATGCGGAAGTCGGGCGGCGCGAGCCGCTCGAAGGGAAAGGGCAGATCCTCGTAGCCGCCGTCGACGTGCATCCGCTGGGGCGCCCAGAAGGCTCCGACCACGTCGTCGTGGTAGCGGTCGAGCAGGGCGTCGACCTCCGGATCGACCCGCAGCAGGTCGTAGGTCCAGGCGGCCAGCAGCCCGCCCGGCACCAGCACCCGCTCGACCTCGGCGAAGAAGGCCTCGGTCGCGAACCAGTGAAGCGCTTGCGACACGGTGACGAGATCGACCGTGTGATCGCCGAGCGGCGCCATGTCGGCCGGGGCCGCGGCGTAGACGACACGGTCGTCGATCTGGCGGAGCGCGAGCTGCGCGACGCTCGCATCGGTCGCGATCACCCGCTGGAAGCGCTCGCCGAGCGGCACGGCCGACTGGCCGCTGCCGGTAGCGCAGTCCCAGGCCAGCCCGCACCCGGGCGCCTCGCGGGCGAGATAGTCGAAGAGCTCGGCCGGATAGGTGGGACGGTAGCGGCTGTAGGCTCGCGCCGTCCGCGAGAAGTAGTCCGGGAAGCGCGGCGCCATCAGGCTCACCCGATGAGCTGGTGGCCGAGTGCGCCGAGCGCGGCGGCGGCGAGCACCACCCAGGGCGTGCCGACCCGGAACCTCAAGATCGCGATCAGCGCCAGCGCCAGGATGAGCCGCGGCAGCCAGTGGTCGAGCGCATCGCGCCCCAGCTCGACGAGCACCGCGGCCATCAGCCCGATCGCGGCCACGTTCACCGCGTCGAGGAAGGCCGACAGCCAGGCCGACTCGCGCAGGCGCGGAATGAGCGGGTTGAGGATCGAGACAAAAACGAACGAGGGCAGAAAGATGGCCACCGTGGCGACGACCGCGCCGGACACCCCCGCGGTCAGATAGCCGATCACCGTGGCCGTGGCCAGAACCGGCCCCGGAGTGAGCTGCCCGAGAGCGACGACGTCGAGAAGCTGCCCCTCGGTGAGCCAGCCGTAGCGGTCGACGACGTCGTCCTGCAGGAAGGCGATCAGGACGTAGCCGCTGCCGTAGAGAACGGCGCCGATCTTGAGGAAGAGGAGTCCGAGCGTGGTGAGGGCGACCGGAGCCGCCGCGGGGGTGGCCGCCGCGGCGGCCACCGTCGGCGTCGAGGCGAGCGGCAGCAGCAGAACGCTCGCCGCCGTGCTCGGCGCCGCCGTCAGCCGCAGCCACGCGGCGCCCACGATGCCGGCGCCGAAGAGCACGGCGATCGGGTTCCAGCCGTAGAGCACCGACGACGCCGCGGCCGCTCCGATCAGCAGCAGCCGCCAGCTCTTGACTGCTTTTCGACCGAGGCGCCAGACCGCGGTGAGGATGATCGCCAGCACCGCGGCTTCGATGCCGCGAAGATAGGGCGCGGCCTCCGGCAGCGAGCCGTAGCGGACGTAGACCCAGCCGAGGGCTCCGGTGGTCAGCGCCGCCGGCAGGATGAACCCGGCGCCGGCGGCGAGCATTCCGCGCCAGCCGAAGCGATCGAAGCCGACGTGGAGCGCCATCTCGGTCGAGTTGGGGCCCGGAATCAGGTTGGTGGCGCCGATCAGGTCGAGGAAGCGCTCCCGCGACAGCCAGCCCCGCCGCGTGACCACCTCGTCCTCCATCATCGCGATGTGAGCGGCCGGCCCACCGAAAGCGGTGAAGCCGAGGCGGACGAAGAGAAGAACCAGCTCCTTCATCGGGCGAGTAGCTCGGCGAGCGT
>JAHEKO010000496.1 GCA_024638355.1 Acidobacteriota bacterium | reverse complement strand
CGACGTCGATGCGCAGGATCGCGCCGAGCAGCGTCTCGAGGTTCTGGCCGTTGTCGTTGGGGTCGCCGCCGCTGCCGCCGTCGCCGGCGCCGATGTAGAGGAAGCCGTCGGGCCCGAACGCGAGGTTGTTGACGTTGTGGGTCTCGAACGGCTGCTCGACGCGCAGGATCTCCTGCTCGGAGCCGGCGTTGGCACGGTCGGGGTCGTTCGAGACCTCGAATCGCGACACCACGCTGTCGCCGTTGCGCGCGACGTAGCTGACGAAGAACTCCCCGTTCCTCTTGTACTTGGGGTGGAAGGCGATGCCCACCAGGCCGCGCTCGGCGTCGCAGCAGGTGACGCGGTTCGAGATGTCGAGGAACGGCTCGTCGAAGAGGCGGGTGCCGTCGTGGATGGCGACCCTGCCGATCTGCTGGGCGATGAACAGCCGGCCGGAGCCGTCGCCGGCGTGCACCACAGCGAGCGAGCGATCGAGCTTGTCGGTGCCGGGGAGCTTCTCGAGCTCGATGCCGGGGACGGCGGTGGCGACGGCGGCGCTGAGGAGGCAGAGGATTCCCAGGAGTAGGACCTTCTTCATCGGGTCAAGACTTCCACGAAGCCGGGTGAGAATCAACGGGAGGCGGGGGCCCGCGAGGCGCGGTCGCCGGGTCGCGGACGGGCCGGAAGGATGCAGGAAACTCCGCCACGTGCCTCGGCAAGCCGCCGTCAGAGATCTGTCAGGATCGGGTGCCGCCGTTGCGAGCCGAGTTCGTTTCGTCCATCCTCTAAGAGACGTGCGCCGCTTCTACCTGATCGCTCTGCTGCTGATCGGCAGCCTGCTCCTGGTCGGCTTCCTGACTTCGCAGGCGCACTACGCGGTTACCTCGCACCGCCAGACGGCCGAGGCGGTGCTGCGCGACTACGCCGATCTCGCATCGAGCGAGTTCGTACGGCGCACGCTCACCGAGGTCGGCTACTACGGCTACTACCCGTTGACTACGGCGTTTCGCGCCTGGAACCGGGAGAACCCCGACGCACCGGTCGTGCCGCCCGCGGACCTGCCGATGGAGGAAGAGCGCGCGCCGGCGCGCGAGCTGGCTCGGCACCTCTTTCGCTTCGATGGCGGCGACGCCTCGCTCGAAAGCTCGGCGCCGAACCTGGGCGCCGCCGTGTCGCAAGAGCTCGTACGCCGCCTCGGTCAGTCGGTTGCCGAAGCGCCGAACGACGGCAGCTACGTCAGCCTGTTCGCGGAGATCGACGGCGAGATGCGCTCCTTCGTCTACAGCATGGCCAACCCGAGCGAGGAACCGCCAAGGCACCTGATCGGTTTCGAGGTGGATCTTTCGATTCTCGGCAGCTGGATCGAGCGCGCCGTGGGACGCGGGCCGCTCCTTCCGCCCGCCCTCGCCGACGGCGAGCTCGGCAACGACTCGATCTTCCTCGAAGTCACACTCGGTGAGGACGACACGCTGTTTCGGATGGGCGAGCCATACGAGCCGTGGTTCGGCGTCGAGCAGCCGTTCGGTGACTCCTACCGCGGCGTGCTCGAGGAGATCACCGTGCGGCTGGCGATCGATCCGGAAGTCGCGCCCCAGCTGGTAATCGGCGGGCTGCCCCGCTCGCGGCTGCCGCTCCTGCTCGGCGTGCTCGGCGTCGTCGCCGGTCTGATCCTGATCGCCATCCTCCAGCTGCGCCGCGAGCGGGCGCTCATCAAGCTGCGCTCCGACTTCGTCTCGCGCGTATCGCACGAGCTGCGGACGCCGCTCACCCAGATCCGCATGTTCGCCGAGACACTGCTCCTCGGACGGATGCGCACGCCCGGCGACAGCCGGCGCGCGCTGGAGATCATCGACCGCGAGTCTCGGCGCCTCAGCCACCTGGTTGAGAACGTGCTGCAGTTCTCGCGCAGCGAGCACGACTCGGTCCAGCTCGCGCTCGAGCCGCGGCTTCTGGCGCCGCTCCTCGAGGAGCTCGTGGACGAGTTCAACCCGCTGCTCGACAGCGGCGAGGTGTCGATCGTCACCCGGCTCGACGACAATCCGCGGGTGACGGTCGACGAAGACGCCATGCGCCAGATCGTGCTCAATCTGCTCGAGAACGCGGTCAAGTACGGTCCGCCGCGACAGGAGGTCCAGCTCGGAGCGAGCCGCGCCAACGGTCGCATCCAGCTCTGGGTCGACGACGAGGGTCCCGGCATTCGCACCGCCGACCGCGAGCGCATCTGGGAGCCGTTCCAGCGCGTAGCCCCCGATCCCGGGTCGGCGCTCACCGGCACCGGCATCGGCCTCTCCGTCGTTCGCGATCTCGTCGCGCGCCACGGCGGCACGACCTGGGTCGAAGACGGTCGGCGGGGCGGGGCGCGGTTCGTGGTGGAGCTGCCGATCGGCGGAGCGGAGGGCGCGGAGGCCGCCGGATGACCCGCATTCTGGTGGTCGAGGACAACCGCGACCTGGCCTTCGGCCTGCGGACCAACCTGGAGATCGAGGGCTACGAGGTGCGGGTCGCCGAGGACGGGCGCCACGGCCTCGCCGCCGCCAAGGAGTGGTCGCCGGAGCTCGTCGTCCTCGACCTGATGCTCCCCGAGATGGACGGCTTCCGGGTCCTCAAGGAGCTCCGTGCCGACGGTCACGGCGTTCCGGTGCTGATCCTGACCGCCCGCGGCGAGGAGGCCGATAAGGTGCGCGGGCTGAAGCTCGGCGCCGACGACTACGTCACCAAGCCGTTCGGGCTGCTCGAGCTCCTGGCGCGGGTCGAGGCGCTCCTGCGCCGGACCGCGAGCGCCGGCGAGGCCGAGCCCGCCGTGGAGAGCTTTGGCGAGATCGAGGTCCGCCGCGACTCCCGAACCGTCCTGCGCGCCGGCGAGCCGATCGAGCTCGCCCCCAAGGAGTTCGACCTCCTCGTCGCGCTCCTGCGGCACGACGGAGCGGCGGTCTCGCGCCTCGACCTCATGCGCGAGGTCTGGGGCTACTCGGCCGCCGTAGTCAGCCGCACCGTCGACACCCACATCGCCGAGTTGCGGCGCAAGCTCGAGGCGAGCCCGGCGAACCCGCGTCATATCCTGACGGTACGCAAGGTCGGCTACCGACTCGAGCGGTAAGCGCCACTGACAATGGGGGCGGCCCGGCCGACCTCGCAGGCGC
>JAHEKO010000067.1:7268-12527 GCA_024638355.1 Acidobacteriota bacterium | reverse complement strand
TCGAGGCCCCACCAGATGTGGTCGCGCAAAGCGGCGGTCACGTATTCAGCGTCGGCAAGATGCTCCTTGAGCTCCGCCTCGGATGCGAAGTATCGCAGCATTCTCTCCTTCTCGCCGTTCCACATCGGCAGGTCGATGCCCTGGGCGAGCGGCGAGCTGTAGCTGCCGTCGTCCTGGCGCGAGAAGAAGACCGGCATCTTGGTGCCGGTGACCCAGCTCAGCGGGTCCTTGATCCAGTCCGCCACCCAGTCGTGACGCAGGCGCTCGCGAGCCAGCAGCAGCGACGGCGCCAACTCGGCGGCGCTCACCGTCCCGCCGACGACCGGACCCGCCGGATGGCACTTGGCGCACTGCAGCATGGCGAACACGCCGCGGCCCACCGCCAGGTTGCGGCGCTCGGGGCGGCTCGGATCCGAGAGGAACGCCTGGCGCTGCTCGCGCGCGGCGAAGTAGGTGAGCAGCGTGTTGACCTGATCGTCCTCGAAACCGAAGGTCGGCATGCGCACGTTGAGCCACGGCCGCATCGTCTCGCTGCTCGGGTCGTGGAGGTAGCCGAACAGCCAATCGCCCTGCACCCGCGCCCCTTCGGCCGCGAGGTTGGGCGGCCACGAGCCGGGATCGGTGATCGACGTCTTGATCGCGTGGCCGTTGCCTTCGACGAGGTGGCAGCCCTGGCAGTTGTGGCGCGTGATCAGCTTGCGGCCTTCGGCGAGGGCGTTGGACTCGGGCCTCTGGTCGGCGCGGCGCGCCGTGACCACCGACTCCTTGACGAAGCCGAGCACGTTGATCACCACCGCCTCGGCCTCGCGCTCCGACATGCCGAAGTTCGGCATGCGGTAGAGCTCGTTGTAGTCCTTGACGCTCTCCTTGCCCTGATCCCAGATCCGCGGCCGCAGCATCTTTGTCTTGATCCAGTCGTGCCGGGTGTGCGCGACGTCGTGGATGTGGCCGAAGTCGAACTGGTGGACCGGCTTCGAGCCCTCCTCGGTGAGCTCCACGCCGATCGGCTTGGCGTCTTCGAAGCCCGCCAGGTTGTGGCAGCCGAAGCAGCCGTACTTGCGGATCGTCAGACCACCGAGGTAGACATCGCGCTCGCGATCGTTCATCTCGGCGAGCGTCGCCTGACTCTGCTCGATGGTCTGCGTGTTCTGCAGATAGCCGAGCGCCAGCTCGTCGCGCACGGCCGGGTCGACCTCGGGCAGGGTCAGGTCTTCGAACTCCGGGTCGCGGCTCGACATCAGGTAGGCGACCAGGTCGGCCGCCTCCCGGTCGCTCAGCCGCAGGCTCGGCATGCGCGTCTCGGGGTTGAAGCCCTTCGGGTCCTTGAGCCAGGCGAACAGCCACCCCGGATCGACCTTGGAGCCGGTGCGCACCAGGTTCGGCCCGTGCATGCGGTTGATCTGCGGGAAGAGATCGTCTCGCTTCGCCTCGTCGTCCCGCAGGTGGCAGCCGGTGCAGCCGATGCTGTTGAACAGCTCCTCGCCGCGCGTCGCGTCGCCCGACGGCGGCGCCGGATAGGAGATCCGCTCGGAGCGATCCCAGATGTAGGCGACGACCGCCTTGATCTCCGCGCGCTGCCGCTCCTCGTTGAGCTCGCCGACGATGTTCTCCTGGAAGAAGAAGTGCGGCATCCAGGTGGTGGGGTGAAAGTCGCGGGGCGCCTCGATCCACTTGTACGCCCAGGCGGGATTGGTCTTCGACGCGACCTTCTCCAGGCTCGGTCCCGGCCGCGGCATGTCCGTGAAAGCCGGGTAGTCGATCTTGTGGCAGGCGAAGCAGCCCATCCGCGAGATCAGCTCGCGCCCGGCGTCCTGCAGCTCCGACTCCGGGGTCCAGACGTTGCCGGCGTGGCAGCCGACGCAGCCCGCCTCGGTGTACTTGGCCGGCAGGATCGGCGTCTCGAGGTACTTCTGCTTGGCCCAGCCCCACTCCTTCTTCCACTCCTTCTTCTGCTCTTCGCTCGCGGGGCTGTGGCCGGCACGCGCGAAGTGGGTCGCCCGGTCGAGGCCGCCGTGGCAGGTGGTGCAGCCGAAGCGGTTGTAGGGATGCGGCGACGACGAGGAGAGGTAGAGGTCGAGACGCGGGTGGCTGCGGAACGGCTCTTCCCAGCCCTCGCCGTCGAAGCCGGCTCGCGCCGCCGCCACGTGACAGGTGACGCAGCGGTCGACGCGGTCGACCGAGGTGAAGTTGATGTCCTGGTAGAGGCCGGGCAGCTGGACCTGGTCGATGCGGAGCTGCGGCTCGAGCATGTCCATGAGCGGCGCGTTGAGCAGAAAGTAGTCGAGACTCTTGCCGAGGCCCGCGACCCGCTGCTCCAGCGTTTCGAGGCCGCCGCGCTTCTCCGCCAGCCGGGTCTCGGCCTCCTTGAGGCCCGCCAGCTTGCGCTCGATCTCGGCCTGCACGAGCTCGCGCTCTTCGATGTACGACTCGAGCGCGATGCGGTTCTCCAGGTAGGTCTCGCGCCGCCGGTCGAGGGCCGCCAGCGCCGCCTCGGCCTTCCGGGGATCGCCGGTCTGGAGCGCCGCGTCGTACTCGTAGCGCTCGGTGTCGAGAAACGACTTGGTGGTGCGGGCGTTGACGTCGGCCTCGTAGACCTTGTCGCCGAGATCGGCCAGCCGCCGCCGCAGTTCCTTGACGTCGGCCGACTGCTCGGTCAGGTGCGCCTCTTCGGCGTCGATCTCGGCCTGGAGTCGCGCGATCTCTTCCTGGTTGAGGCGCTGACGCTCGGCGTCCGCCTCGCCGGCCAGCTGCTGCCGCTCGAGCTCGCGGAACTCGGCCTGCAGCCGCTTCCAGGGCTTGGCATAGTCCTCGAAGACCATCCAGATCGTGATCAGCAGAAGCGCCAGCGAGCTCCAGGCGAACCACTTGTTGAGCGCGGTGAAGTCGTAGTGCCGATCCGGCGTCTTCTTGGGAGCAGCCATTACAGGTTGAGGAAGAACTCCTGGATGTGGATGAAGTACTTCAGATTCAGGAACCAGCGCAGGTACATCTTGATCGGCATCAGCATCATCGTCAGGAAGAGCGTCATCCCGACGAAATAGCGGGTCGGTCCCATCTTCTGGTAGAAGCGGTTCACGAACTTGCTCTTGATCAGCAGCACCGGCAGCCCCAGGAAGTAGAAGCCGGCGAAGAGGATGCCGAAGATCTCGCGCAGGAACCAGTTGCCCGGAAGCCCGACGCCGAGCACCTTGATCCAGATGATCTCGGAAAGATCGACGTTGACCAGCGGCTCGACCTTGTTGATGTCCCAGAACTCGTAGGGCCCGAAGAAATTCCAGTTCGGGCCGCGCAGGAAGGTGCCGATGACGATCAGCTCACACCAGAGAATCAGGAAACCGAAGAGGAACAGGATGATCTCGGTCCGGCGCTCCTTGAAGGTGTAGTAGCCGTTGCCCTTCTTGTTGGTGTCGATGTAGGGGATGGCCATCAGCCCGACGATGATCAGGCCGGGCAGGACGACGCCGGCCATCCACGGGTCGAAGTAGACCAGCATCTCCTGGAGCCCGAGGAAGTACCACGGCGCCTTCGAGGGATTGGGCGCGACCGAGGTGTTGGCCGGCTCCTCAAGCGGCGCCTTGAGCAGGATCGACCACAGCACCATGCCGACGGTGAGCAGCACCATGCAGATGAACTCTGAGAAGACCAGGTCGGGCCAGGTGAAAATGCGGTCTTCCGATTCGCTCTTCTCGAAGGTGGGCTCGCCCGACTCCATCAGCTCGTCGTTGCGGTGCGCCTTGTACATGGCGAACCACCAGAAGAATCCGATCAGATAGATCATCATCACGATGGGCACGTTGTCGGGCTTGGCCACGACGACGAAGAAGTTCGGATCGAACATGCTCAGCGCGAAGAAGATCGTGACCACGGCGAACATCACCCAGCCGCCGGTCTTGGTCCACAGCCACCTCGACCAGACCGCCGCCCCGAAGAGGACGATCGACAGGGTGAACGACCACTCGGGGTAGGAGAGGAAGTTGATGATGCTCTTGATCGCTTCCATTCCCGCCCTCCCGCGACTACATCGGGCCCGAGATGCCGCCGTCCTTGCGCACGCGCCAGAAGTGCACGGCGATCAGGCAGGCGGCGACGAAGGGAATCGCGACGCAGTGCAGCACGTAGAAGCGAATCAGGGTGCCGTTGCCGATCGTCCGGCCCGCGATCAAGCCGAACCGGGCGTCGCTGCCGACGTGAATCAGCTTGGTGCCGCCGATCTGCAGGAGGGCCGCGCCCGGACCCTCGGCGCCCAGCAGGGGCGTCGCCCGCGCCATGTTCGAGCCGACGGTGATCGCCCAGATCGCCAGCTGGTCCCACGGCAGCAGGTAGCCGGTGAACGACAGCAGCAGGGTCAGCACCAGGAGGATCACCCCGACGTTCCAGTTGAACTCGCGCGGCGGCTTGTAGGAGCCGGTCATGAAGACGCGGAACATGTGCAGCCAGACGCTGATCACCATGGCGTGCGCGCCCCAGCGGTGGAGCTCGCGCATGATGCCGAACGCCGCGGCCTCGCGCAGGTCGACCATGTCGAAGTAGGCGTACTCGACGGTCGGACGGTAGTAGAACATCAGCAGGATGCCGGTGATCGTCTCGACCAGGAACAGGAAGAACGCGGTCCCGCCCATGCACCAGGTGTAGCTCATCCTGAGACCCGACTTCTTGACCTTGATCGGGTGCAGGTGCAGGAAGACGTTGCCGAGCATCGCCAGCGCGCGCTTGCGATTGTCGGTGGGGATTCCAACCCGGAAGATCGACTTCCAGATCTGGGACTTCACGATGTTCTTCTGGAGATTCTTGAGCGCTTCCACGATCGCTTGCGTCTTCCCCGTTCTAGGCGGTCAGGTACGAGCTCGGGTCGTCCCACTGGCCGCGCTCCCAGAGGAACTTCTGTGCTTTGTCGACCAGCACCTGACCGTCGTCGGGATCGATCGAAATGGCCGCGCGCTCCAGCGGCCGCGGTGTCGGGCCCTCGAAATTGATGCCGTTCCGGTAGTAGCCGCTGCCGTGGCAGGGGCACTTGAACTTGTTCTGCGCCTCGAGCCAGTTGGGTGGACAGCCGAGGTGGGTGCAGATCGCGATGAGCGCGTACATCGTCCCCTGATCGTTGACGATGAACACGCCGTTGCTCTCGACGAAGCGCTCGTCCACCGTTTCCGGAGCGAAGTCCGTCGGCTGGCCGACCTTGAAGCTGGTCGGTGGCTCGTAGAGGACGTTCGGGAACATGAACCGTCCCCAGGCGGTGAGACAGCCGCCGGCCGCGGCGGT
>JAHEKO010000067.1:0-7168 GCA_024638355.1 Acidobacteriota bacterium | reverse complement strand
CCACCGTTTCCGGAGCGAAGTCCGTCGGCTGGCCGACCTTGAAGCTGGTCGGTGGCTCGTAGAGGACGTTCGGGAACATGAACCGTCCCCAGGCGGTGAGACAGCCGCCGGCCGCGGCGGTGAAGCCGACCCAGGCGACGGCGGCCCACGAGAAGAACCCGCGCCTGCTGACCTCGGCCTCGGCCGACGCCTCCGGCTTGCGCTCGGGTTTCGTTGCTTCCGGCTTCTCAGTCATTCCGGCTCGCCTGCGGGTCCCAGATCGCCATCGGTCCTGCCCAGACCCTCGTTAACGTGTTGCGGGATTGTCATGCGAACGGTGGTCGATGTCAAGAAGTGCAGGCACGGAACATGCACCCGAAGCCGATGCCGCCACGTATCCGTATCGAGGAGACCGAATGCCGCGAAATCGACTGCGTACGCCCCGCCTCGGAGTCTTCCTCGCGATCTGCGCTCTCTTCCTGGTGTGGCTGGCCGCCGACGGCCGCGCCGCCGCGCAGGGGCCTTCGGTGGTCAAGAGAGCGAGTCTCTTCGCTCAGGGCACCGGTCGCGCGACCTGGTCGCCCAAGGGCGATTGGATCGCCTTCGACCGGCGTGCCGGCAACGGCTACACCCAGCTCTGGGTGGCGCGGGCCGACCTCGGTTCGGGCATCTCCGAGGAGAAATGCCTCACCTGCCAGATGTTCGAGCTCAAGAAGAAGCACGTCGGCAACCCCACCTGGCATCCTTCGGGAGACTCTCTCGCCGTGCAGGTGCACCACCCGATCCGCCCGGGCGGCGAGCCGCTCCGCTTTCTCGAGGTGCCCGGCGGCAACCTGGGCAGCGATCTCTACCTCATCCGCTTCGACGGCAAGGAGTTCTGGAACCTGACCAACCTGGAGGAGCTCAACGGCCGGGTCCTTTCGCCGCGCTTCTCGTACGAAGGCGACAAGATCTACTGGTCCGAGCGGGTGGCGAGCGGCGGCGGGGTCTTCGGCAAATGGGCGCTGCGCGTGGCGGGGATCGAGTTCAGGCGCCAGATCCCCAGGCTGAAGAGCGTCAAGACCTATAGACCGGGAGCGCAGCGACTCTTCTACGAAAGCCACGGCTTCACCACCGACGACCTCGGCCTGGTGCTCACCGGCAATCTGGAAGAGAAGCAGCCGGAGAGCGGCATGGACGTCTACCGCTTCGAGCCGAGCTCCAAGCGGCTCGAGAACCTGACGCGGACGCCGGCCGAGCTCGACCGACACGCGCTCCTGGCGCCGAACGGCAACTGGATCGTCTGGTCGAGCAGTCGTGAGATCGGCTCGGGCGAGGTCAGCCTCGAGCGCCGCCAGGTCACGGCGGTGCGCAAGTCGGATCTCTGGCTGATGAACGCGGAGGGGCTGAGCGTTCAACGGCTGACCCGCTTCAACGACGTCCACGCGCCCGAGTACTCCGGTCCGACGGCCGTGATCCCCACCGGCTGGCACCGCGACGGGGACCGCTTGCTGGCGCTGGTGCTCCCCGTCGGCTCCAACGAGCCCGGCGACCTCTATCTGATCGAGTTCAACGAGCCGATCGGGCGCTAGACCATGAGAAACGGCTTCCACGCACTGACGATCTCGAGCGTTCTGCTGACGGCGGGCGTGGCGCATGTCGCCGCCCAGGACCAGCGCGATGTATTCGGCGAGGTGATCGACGTCCGGGTAGTGAACCTCGAGACGGTCGTCACCGACCGCGCCGGCAACCGGGTGCGCGGCCTGACCCGCGACGACTTCCGCCTGACCGTCGACGGGCGCGAGGTGCCGATCGACTACTTCTCCGAGGTGCGTGACGGCGAGATCCTGCCGGAAGGGACGTCGGCGACCGCCGCCAACGACCGGCCCGCCGAAGCCAACGCCGAGCTCGAGAAGCGACACACCAACTTCCTGATCTTCATCGACGACTACTTCTCCATCGGCGCCCAGCGCAAC
Source organism: Acidobacteriota bacterium (assembly GCA_024638355.1). Classification (GTDB taxonomy): domain Bacteria; phylum Acidobacteriota; class Thermoanaerobaculia; order Multivoradales; family JAHEKO01; genus JAHEKO01. The sequence goes on along the minus strand of JAHEKO010000067.1, from coordinate 5,234 downwards.
CTGGTGCTGGCCAGGCTCGACGAGCAGCTCGCCCGGATCGGCGACGCCGACCGCGTCGCCATCATGAGCTTCGACGGCACCGACGTGGAGCTGCTCGCCGACTGGACCTCGTCGAAGCCGGACCTTCGCGCCGCTCTCGCCGCGGCGGCCAAGCGCAAAGCGAAAGGCGCCTTCCGCCTGGCGGAGCGCCGCGTGTTCAACAACAACTTCTCGCAGCAGGAGGCCTACGTCCGTCTGGTCGCGGAGCAGCTCGACAATCTGACCGTCGCCGCATCGGCCGCCATGCGCGCCTCGGTGCCCGCTTCGGGCCGCAAGGCGCTGGTTCTGCTGTCGGGCGGCTGGCCTTACGAGCTCGCCGTCTACGACGAGCAGACCGGAACCAACACCCTGCGCAGCGGCGCCGCCGCCAGCCAGCGGTTCTTCTCCAACAGCGAGAGTCGCAACGAGGGCTTCATGGCCCAGCGCGAGCAGTTCGGGCGCAACCTGTGGAGCTACAGCCTGGGCACCGGCATCTACCAGACGCTCGCCGATACCGCGAATCTTCTCGGCTACACGATCTACCCCGTCGACGTGCCCGGCCTCGGTGGAAGCGGCCCCGGCGTAGGGGCCGACGCTCCGCGCCCGGAGGGCGCGATCGGGCCGCCCGGCGAGTCCAACCTCGAAGCCACCCTGCGCTTCCTGGCGGCCGAGACCGGCGGCAAGGCGATGCTCAACAGCAATCGCCTGACCGCGCTCGAGCGCGCGCTCGACGACACCGGCTCGTACTACTGGCTCGGCTTCACCTCCAACCGGCGCGCCGACAATCGCCGGCATCGCATCCGCCTCGAGGCCCGCGAGCCGGGTTTCAAGGTGCGAACGCGGAGCGACTACGTCGACTTCTCGCGCCAGGTCGAGGTCGAGATGATGGTCGAGGGAGCCCTGCTCTTCCAGGCCGAGGTCGAGCACAGCGACTTCGACATCCGCGTCGGCGACCCGAAGCGCCTCGAGCGCCGCAAGATGGAGGTTCCGATCCAGCTGGCCATCCCGACCGCGGCGCTGACGCATCTGTACAACGGCGGCGAGTACGTAGCCATGATGACCGTCACCCTGGCGGTCAAGGACAAGCGCGACACGCTCTCGAACGTGGCGACGATGCCGTTCCAGACCAGCCGCCGCGAGCCCCCGGGCGTCGAGGATCTGGTGACCTACGACATGAACGTCGAGCTCTGGCGCGAGCCCCACGACCTGGTGGTCATGGTCCAGGACCTGGCCACGGGCAACGTGCTGTCGAGCAGCGTCAGGGTGCGGCCGCGCTAGCTCGACCCGAGATCAGGCCAGTCTCTCCGCCACCACGACCAGGTCGCTCGACGATTCCGGCTGATAGGGACCGCCCGTCATGTCGCCGTAGGTCGCCTCGACACGGAATCCGCCGGCCTCGAGCCACCGCTCGACCTGGGGCCGGGTCCAGGCGCGCAGCCGCACCTCCTTGGTCGCCTTGAGCTCGAGCGGTGGCTCGCGTCCCGGCTGGAAGCGCAGGGTCGTGGGATGAAACGAGACGTGCCGCTCGTCGAGCGGCTTCATCAGTCGCAGAAAGACGATCTCGCCCTCCCCGTCGGGATCGGGCCGGAACTTGAGCGGCAGATGGCGAACGCCGGCGCCGAGAATCCGCTCGTAGTTCACCGCCTGCAGAACAAACCGCGCCTGCGGCAGGAGTCGCCCGCTCAGCGCTTCGAGCAGGCGGGTGAAGGCTTCGTCCTCGAGATGCGGCAGAACGTTGCCGAGGCAAATCGCGCCGCCGAGGCGCCCGGAGACGAGCTCGGACAGCGCGGCGAAATCGCCGTGGACGAAGCGCGGTCCGTGCGGCGGGTGGCGGCCCTCGTATTGGCGCGCCTTCTCGATCATCTCCTCGGAGCGATCGACGCCGATGGTGTCGTATCCCAGCGCGGCGAAAAGGAGCGCGTGCTCGCCGGTGCCGCAGCCGAGATCGAGAAGGCTCTCCGCGGGCGCCTTGCCGAGCTCGCGCTCGAGGAACGGCCGCTCGCGCTCGAGCCGTTCATTCCAGGCGATCAGGTCCCGGTAGCCCAGGCGGCCGTAGTCGTCACGCCCCGTCATTGCCTCTCCTGACGCTCTCCTGACGCCCCCTTTCTACGCTCCGAGCAGCGTGAAGCGAACTGGGATCGGAGCGCCCGTGGAGCTGGCCCGCTGCCAGGCGGTCGATCTGCGCGGCCCACGAGCGATAGCCGCGCTGCGTGGATTCGTGCATCTCCCGTACATCCGCGCGATCGTCGCCGGCGTCTGCCTGGTGGCCATCCTCGGCAGCCTCGGCGCCCTGGTGCTGGCGGTCCGCCACGACGTATCGGCCGTTGCAGTCTACCGCTACTTCCTGCGGCCCCGCTTCGGGGAAGCCGACCTCGAGCGGCTGCTGCGCAGCGGCTCCACCGTGCTGCGGCTGGAGCCCTTCCTCTTCCTGCCACCGGGAGTCACGCCGGGCGGTCTGGTCTACGCCGAAGAGCACGGACTGCTCTTCTACGTTCACACCCCCCGGCCCGAGCCCGAGGCGATGCAAGCCCGGCGCTCGCACCAGGAGCTGTTCGAACGGCTGACCCCGCTCTATTTGAATGCGGACCTGCTCGGCCTGACCCACGAGCTGAACCGGCCGGCGGTGCGGCAGATCCTGATCGATCGCGGTGCCCGGCTCCAGGACCTCTACCTGTTCCAGCGCTACGGCGGCCGCTCGCCCGACGCCCTGTCGCGCGCCCGTTTGCTGCGGGCCGCGGTTCGCCAGATCCAGCTGGTCGCGCCCTACATCCCCGAGCCGCAGGAGCTGGGCTTCGCCGAGGAGCTGCGCTTCTACGAACGCATCCGGCCGCGGGGCGAGTTCGTCGGCCTCTGGGAGGTCGCCACGCCCAATCCCTTCGGCATGATCGACGAGGCCTTCGCGCACGAGATGAGCCGCAACCGTCACCACGTGATCATCTCGAGGTTCGGTCAGCGCACCCTGATCAGCGACTTCTACCAGGGCACCCGCAAGGACTACGTGGTCCAGTCGCTCGACCACCCTTCGGGTCGCACGCTCTACCGGCTGGCCGCCCACGCCGATTCCTGACGCCGGCTTCGCGCCGGCGCTATTGAATCGAGCGCATGTAGGCGACGATCAGCCCCAGCTGGGCGTCGGTGATCGCCGGATTGCCGCCCTTCGGCGGCATGTCGACGCCGCGGGTGTTGTCGGGATGGGTCGCCGGGCGCCCCTCCTTCAGAAAAGCGATCAGCTCCGCGTCGCTCTTGCTCTGCACGAACTCGTTGTTGAACAGCTCCTTGCCCAGCCGCGGCATCCCCTCGCCGTTCTGGCCGTGGCAGGTCGCGCAGGTCCTGCGGAACTCCTGAAGCCCCTGGGCCACCTGATCGTCGGAGGCGCCACCGCCACCGCAGGCGACGAGCAGCACGACGGCGAGCGCGCCCACAATCATCACTGAGTTCTTCATCATGTCTTCGCTCCTCTGATCGCAGGGTTTTCCCGTCGTTTGCAGGGTGAGAGTCTGTCGGCGCGCCGATCCTAACGGGATACCTGCCCGGGTGGGAGCCCGCGACCACCCGAGGGGGTGGGGTCGGCGCGGGAGGCTAGCCCGCCTCGATCGCCTTGCGCGCCTCGATCGCGGCCTGGCGGACCTTGAGGCTGGGGTCGTGCTCGGCGAGGTCGTCGAGGAGCGGCAGGGCTTCGGTGCCTCGTACCACGGCGAGCGCCCGGATCGCGCCGATCATCGTCTCCTGCTGCTGTTCGGGAGTGATCTCGGGCACCGCCGAGGTGAGGCGCCGGTCGAGCATCCGCTCGAGCACCGGCACTCCGGCGTCGCTCCCCAGCCGGCTGACCGCCAGCGCCGCGTTCCAGCGCACGTCGGCCTGCGTATCCGCGAGCAGGGGCTCCAGTCGCTCCAGCAACGCCGGATCGCCGAGCTCGCCGACCGCGAAGGCGGCGGTCTTGCGAATCCCGGGATCCGAATCGGCCAGGCCCTCTACGAGAGCCGGTACGGCGCTCGTGTCGCCGGCGGTGCCGAGCGCCCAGAGCAGGTAGATTCGGGTCTGGCTGTCGGCGCCGTCGAGCGCGGCCGTCAGAATCGGAACCGCCGCCGGGTCGCGCGTGTAGCCGAGCACCAGAATCAGATAGCGCCGAATCTCCGGATCTTCCACCTCGCCGAAGATCCGCAGCAGCTCGTCCTTCGCCCCCGGCTCCTCTTGCAGAGCCTGAGGGTCGGCGAGCAGCACCTTGGAGAGCTCGTAGGCGGCCTGGGCACGGGTCGACCGCCAACCCGAGCGGAGATCGTTGAGGTAGCCGGTGATGGTCTGCCGCTCGTAGGCGATCCAGCCGAAGCCGACGAAGACCCCGACGCAGAGGACCACGACCAGCAGCGGCACGATGAAGAGGCCGACGATTCCGCGCACAAGGCCGCCTTCGACCTCCTTCTCCAGGTCGCGCGGCTCCGCCTCGCGGCTCGTAGTGGGCTCTTCCGGCATCTCGCAGCTGGAGACTCTATCAGCGCAACCGACCGCCGACCGACGGCGAAAGGAAAGGGTAGATCGCAAGCATGTTCAGGTCCACGCTAGCCAGTCATGGTGAGGCGGGAGGTTGGGAGCGGGAGGCGGGGACGCCGGTCGACCGGCGCTCCCGCCTCACTTTCTGCCAATCTCAATCTGCGCCTTGCGCCCCCTGTTCCACTTCGGTAAGTTCACCGGACTGGAGGGGCAGCGCTAGGCAGCCATGGCGCAGATTTTTCACCGCAGTACCAACACGTTTTCCCGAGTCTGGATGTTTGGCGGCCTCTTCCTGGTGGCCGGCGGGATCGGATTGCTCCTGCTCATGAGCCGGTCGTCCTACGCCACCGGAGAGGGCATCGTGCTGCAGCAGCCGATTCCCTTCAGCCACGATCACCACACCGCGGCGCTCGGCATCAGCTGCGTCTATTGCCACTGGGGCGCCGAGGAGTCCGCCTTCGCGGGGGTGCCGCCCACCGCGACCTGCATGAACTGCCACAACCTGATCTGGAACCAGAGTCCGATGCTCGCCCAAGTGCGCGAGAGCTATCGCACCGGTCAGCGGATCGAGTGGCAGAGGGTGCACGACCTGCCCGACTACGTCTACTTCAATCACGCGATCCACGTGTCGAAGGGTGTGGGCTGCGAGAGCTGCCACGGCCGCGTGGACAAGATGCCGCTGATCATGCAGGCGGAGTCGCTGCAGATGGAGTGGTGCCTCGACTGCC
>JAHEKO010000495.1 GCA_024638355.1 Acidobacteriota bacterium | reverse complement strand
CGATCTGCGCCGTCTTCCCCTCGTTCGGCCTGACCGACTATGTCGGCGACCCGACGATCTCGCCGCAGGTCGCGCTCATCACCACCGCCATTCTGGGCACGATCGGCTTACTCGCCGGCTTCTTCCCGGCCCGCACGGCGGCCAACCTCAAACCGGTCGAAGCCCTGAGGATGTAGCCTGACCCTCTCACCAGCTCTCGCCCATAACGCCGGAAATGCCTGAATCTGCTTCGTTTTGCTCCCATCGAGCTCCTCGACGTATGCCTCATACGCCTGCGTCGCTCTCAGTCGCAAGCCTCGCATCTCCAGGCATTTGCGACGTTCTGAATCGAGCGCTGGTAAGAGGGTCTGGCTAGCATGCGACTCGGGCTGATCCTCCGGCTGTTCCGCAGCGCCGCCAGCATCCAGCGCAAGCGGATGATCCTCACGGTGACCGCGATCGCCTGGGGCACGATCTCCATCGTGCTGCTCCTCTCCTTCGGCGAGGGGCTCAAGTACACGCTGACCAAGGGGTCGACCGGGCTCGGCGAAGGGATCGCGATCTGCTGGCCCGGCGAGACGCAGAAGGACTTCGCCGGCTTTCCCGCCGGCCGCGAGATCAACGTCCTGCCCGAAGACGCCGAGCTGCTGATGCGCAACATCCCGGAGATGGAGTCGGCGTCGGGCGAGATGCAGACCTGGGGCGCCCAGCTCTCGTACGGCCGGCAGAACCTGAACAAGCGAGTGGTCGGCGTGCACCCGCAGTGGGGCAAGCTGCGCAACCAGGTGGCCGAGCCCGGCGGTCGTTTCCTCAATCGGCTCGACCAGGAGAACAAGCGGCGGGTCGCCTTCCTCGGCCACCAGATCGCCGCCGACCTCTTTGGCGACGAGCCCCCGGTGGGGAAGACCTTCACGATCAACCAGGTGCCGTTCACCGTGGTCGGCGTGATGCGGGACAAGATCCAGATGGGGGCCTACGGCGGCCCCGACGAGAACAACACGGTGATCCCGATCAGCACCTTCGAGGCGCTCCTCGGCCGGCGCTTCGTGAGCGTGATGGTCTTCAAGCCGCGCACGCCCGAGCTGATGGAGCACACCAAGAGGCGCTTCTACGAGGTGCTGGGAGCGAAGTACCGCTTCGATCCCACCGACGAGCGCGCGATCGGCATCTGGGACACCGTGGAGTCGCAGCGCATGACGCGCAACATGTCGGTCGGTATCGAGATCTTCCTCGGCATCATCGGCGGCCTGACCCTGCTGATCGGCGGCGTCGGCGTCGCCAACATCATGTACGCCGCGATCACCCATCGCACCCGCGAGATCGGCGTGCTGATGGCGATCGGCGCGCGCAAGTCCTACGTCATGGGGCCGCTGGTGCTCGAGTCGCTGGCGCTCACCTTCCTCGGGGGCGTCATCGGTATCGGCATCGGCGCGGCGATGGTCCAGGGCCTCGCCTTCCTGCAGCAGAACGCCCAGAGCGAGGCGATGGAGTTTCTCGGCAAGCCCGACTTCTCGCTGCCGGTGGCGCTCACCACCGTGCTCCTGCTCGGCGCGATCGGCTTCACCGCCGGCTACTTCCCGTCGCGGCGCGCGGTGTCGATCCAGCCGGCCGAGGTATTGCGCTATGAGTGACGGCAACGGCGATCTGATCCGCATGCAGGGGATCGGCAAGGTCTACGACACCGGCAAGCTCGAGGTCGAGGCGCTGCGCGACATCGATCTCGTGGTCAAGGAGCGCGAGTTCGTCTCGATCGTCGGCCCCTCGGGCTCCGGCAAGTCGACGCTCCTCAACATCATCGGCTGCCTCGACACCCCGACCAGCGGCTCCTACGAGCTGAGCGGCGAGGAGGTCGCCGGCTTCGACGGCGACCGGCTCGCCGACGTCCGCAACCGCAAGATCGGCTTCATCTTCCAGAGCTTCAACCTGCTGCCGCAGATCACCGCCTACGACAACGTCGAGCTCCCCCTGCTGTTCAAAGGAGACTCGGCGCGCCGGCGCAAAGAGCGGGTCGAGGATCTCTTCGAGCGAGTGGGGTTGGCGGACCGCATGGACCACCGGCCGACCGAGCTCTCGGGCGGCCAGATGCAGCGCGTCGCCATCGCCCGCGCCCTCGCCTGCAACCCCGATCTGATCCTCGCCGACGAGCCCACCGGCAACCTCGACTCGACCTCCGGCGCCGACATCCTGCACGTCTTCCAGAGCCTCGCCGAGGCGGGCAACACGCTCCTGGTCATCACCCACGACAAGGCCATCGCCCGCCGGACGGAGCGGATGATCACGCTCCAGGACGGCAAGATCACCGGCGACGGGCCGGTTTAGCCTGCTGGCCCCGGCCGCCCGCGACGGCGGGTATTCTAGACTCATGAACTGCCCGAATCTCGCGCTGACGGCGGCCATCGCGCTGGCCGCCGGGATGAGTGCCGGTGCCGAGGAGGCGCCGCCGCCACCGACCCTGTCATCGGTGCTCGCCGAATCGGCTGCCGACGACTGGCGGCCGCTCGACCAGGCCAACGCCCTCTACGTCGTCCTACCCTCGGGCCGGGTGGTGATCGAGCTCGCTCCGGAGTTCGCGCCGCGGCACGTCGCCAACATCAAGGCGCTGGTCGCCGAGCGCTACTTCGACGGTCTCGCGATCACCCGGTCGCAGGAGAATTATGTCGTGCAGTGGGGCGATCCGGTGGGCGAGGGCGAGGAGAGGCGTCCGATGCGCCGGGCCGCGTCGTCGCTGCCTCCCGAGTTCGACCGCGCTCTGGGCGAGAGTCTCGGCGTGACCCTGCTGGAGGATCCCGATGCGTACGCGCCGCGGGTCGGCCTCGCCCACGAGCTGCCGGTGGCGCTCGACCCGGAGCGCAAGCGCGCCTGGCTCGCGCACTGCTACGGCATGGTCGGCGTCGGGCGCGACGTGGCGCCGGACTCGGGGAGCGGCGCGGAGATCTACGTGGTCATCGGGCACTCGCCGCGGCATCTCGACCGCAACGTCACTCTGGTCGGACGCGTGGTCGAGGGCATGGAGCGGCTGTCGACCCTGCCTCGCGGGAGCGGCCCGCTGGGTTTCTACGAGAGCCGCGAGGAGCATGTTCCGATCACTTCCATCCGCCTCGGCCCCAAGACCTTCGACTTTTTCCCGGAGAATCACTTCTGTTGTTGCCATT
>JAHEKO010000494.1 GCA_024638355.1 Acidobacteriota bacterium | reverse complement strand
TCGGCGCGGCTTCCACCGCAGCCTTCGACTGGCTGGCCGCGCGGCCCGAGGTCGACGGCGAACGGATCGTCGCCATGGGCAAGTCGCTCGGGGGCGGCGTGGTCGCCGACCTGTCGCGAGCTCGGCCCCTGGCGGGATTGATCCTGCAGTCGACGTTCACCAGCCTTCCGGACCTGCTGTGGGAGAGCTACGCCATTCCCGCCTGGCTGGTCAGGGACCGATTCGACGTCCGGCAGGCGCTGCGTGCGTTCGGGGGCCGGGTGCTGATCCTCCACGGCGACCACGACCTGGTCATTCCGGAACGTCACTTCGATCGCCTGCGGCAGGCCGCCGGCCGATCGCGCTCACTCTTCCAGGCTTGCGGCCACGCCGACTGCCCCGTGTGGGACGACAGCTACTGGACCACGACGCTCAGGTTCCTGGCCGCCATCGAGTAGGCAGCGCGTCCTTCCTTCAGCGAACCTGGATCGCGCGGTGAGGTACTGGATGGAGACGATGCGGACATCCGGACTGCTGAAGTAGACCATCGACCCCGGCGCGAGGTTCTTGCCCTTGAGCTGTAGCGTCACCTCGCGGCCCACCTGGTCGAGCGGCACCGGGCGGGCTCGATGCTCAAGAAGCCCAAGCTCAAGAGGGTACTCGGCCGAGAGAGGGTCGAGTATCCGCCCCTTCAGCACGCCGTTGGCGTGGCCCGTCCGGGCGGCCATCGGCAAGCCGCGACAGCGCGGCTCGACTCAGAGCCCTCTTTCCTCTACCACCACCCGATGCGCCACACAACGTTCCTCCGGATGGCGTCCTTCGCCGCTACGAGGTGGCCTGGCGAGGGTTCCGGCCGTCGGCCGCCCAGCTAGTCCGCGAACTTCAAGGCCACCTCGTCGAGGCTGGCCTGCGAGCCCACGAGCGTGACGCTGTCGCCGAGATGAATCTCGGTGTAGCCGTGCGAGATGAGGCTGGCGCCGTTGCGGCTGACGGAGAGCACCAGGGTGTCGAGCGGCAGGCTGAGATCGCGCAAGGCGACTCCATTCAGGGCCGGGTTGTGCAGCCGGATCTCGGTCACCTCCTGGTCGCGGCCCATGCCGAGCAGCAGCTCCGTGGCGGTGGGCGAGCGCACGAAGTGATCGAGCAGACTGACGAGGGCGGTCGCCGGATCGATGATGGTCGCTCCGAGCTCGGTGTAGCGCGGCCATCGCGACCGGTCCTCCGACTGCACGATCACGTTCTGGGTGCCGAAGGTCTCGAAGGCGAGCTCGCACAGACGCTCGTTCTCGTCGTCCGAGAGGAGGGTGACGAACGCCTCGGCCTTTTCGGCCTCGATCGCGCGGAGGGTCTCGACCTCCAGATCGGCTAGATGAACGATCTCGATCTCGCTCTCGCCGTTCCGAGGCGCGGAGCGCCGCTCCGGCTCGAGGGTCGCCACCTTCACCCGCCAGCCGTGGTCGGCGAGCTGGCGCGCGAGGGCCAGCGACTGGCCGTCGAGGCCGAAGACGATCGCCAGCGGGGTGCCGCGCAGGTCGCGTCGCCCGGCGCGCACGCGCGCCTCGCCCGCCAGATCGAGCGCCCACTTGAAGAGCGGCGGGCCGACGACCTGGTTGAGCACGATCACCGAGATGATCAGGGTCGCGAACGATCCGCCCCACGACGGGAACTGGCCGGCGACCTCCTTGGCGAGGCCGAGACCGATTCCCGCCTGGGTGATGAACGCCATCCAGCTGATCCGGTTCAGCCGCGCCGGATCCCCGGCCGCGGTACCGCCCACGAACGAGCCGATGGCGATCGCCACCACCCGGCTGCCGAACAGCGCCAGGGCGATCGGCCAGGTGGAGACCAGGACGTCGAGAGCGAGCGCGGCGCCGGCGAGGGTGAAGAAGAGCGTGTAGACCGGCGGGCTGGCGATGTCGAGAACGCGCCGGAAGGAGGCCCGGTAGCCGGTGTAGTTGGTGACCACGAAGCCGGCCACCATGCAGATCAGGAGCGGCTCGAGCAGCACCTCGAACGGCCACTGCTCGTGAGTGAGCGAACGAACGGTCGCGGAGAGGGTGAAGATCAAGAAGCCGAGGGCGAGCAGGAGACCCGCGCGCACGGACGACGACTTGGGGAACGACACGAGCAGCGGCACCAGCCGGCCGGCCACCAGCCCGAGGCCGATGGAGACCAGGATCTCGCCCAGAACCAGCGCGGTCAGCGCCAGATCGAAGCCGAGCTGCGTCAGCAGGGCGTCGGCGATCGAGGAGCTGAAGGCGAAGAGGACGATCACCACCACGTCCATCGTCACGGTCACGCCCAGAACCATGCGGGTGAAGGGCCCGCGGGCGCGCAGCTCGTTCACCACCGCGATGGCCGACGACGGCGAGCGGGCCACCAGCACCGAGCCGGCCAGGATCGCCACCGCCAGGCGAGCCACCGGCGGCATGCCGCTCAAGAAGGGCACGGCGTCGGCGATCAAGAACACCACCGTGCTGGTGATGACGAACGTCGAGACGACCAGGCCGAGGGTGACCCAGCGGATGCTGCGGAAGCTGCCCCGCATCTCCTGCAGGTTGAGCTCCGATCCCGCGGCGAAGGCGATGAACGCGAGCGCCATCTGGTCGATGAACCTCAGCCGCGACAGCGCCTCGGCCGGGATCAGGCCGAGCACGTACGGACCGGCCAGAATCCCCGTGCAGAGGAACCCGGTGATCAGCGGCAGCCGCCAGCGGGAGAAGGCTTCGCCGATGCTGCTCGACGCCAGGGCGATCAAGCCGACCGTGGCGAGCGGTAACGCGAGTTGAGCGAGAGGCATCGAGGGGGGCGGAACGAGCGGAGCGGTGGGGGTGGGCGGGGTGCCTTCACCTTAGCATCGGCGCACCCTCGAGCGGTGTAACCGGCTTCACCAGGCGGGTTCGACCCGGCCTAGCTCAAACCTGGCGTGAGACGAGGCGCCCGGGGGCTAGCCGAGCTCGCTCAGCACCCGCTGTACCTCGTCCGGACCGCCTTCGCGCAGCACTTCGCCCAGCTGGCCGGGCAGCTCCCGGTCGAGCGTGCCCTTGAGCCGCGCGTAGATCACCTTCTTCGGACCCGCCCCGACGACCACCAGGTCGCGCACGGCGTCGCCCTTCGGGCGAATCAGCACCATTCCCGAGCGCTTCGGATTGTGCAT
>JAHEKO010000493.1:1765-3143 GCA_024638355.1 Acidobacteriota bacterium | reverse complement strand
AGCGCACCGGCGACCGACGAGAGAAGCGAGTTGCCGTCCTGGGGCGTGAAGCAGAAGCCGTACAGCTCGCGCTCGCGCACCTGCAGGGTGGGCACCACGACCACCGTCTGCGACAGGATCCGACCGTAGTAGCCGTGGTCCCGGCCGAAGCTGAAGACGACGTTGGCGTGCTTCTTGTCGGTAACGGCCACGCGCGGATTGGACCGTAGCCGCTCGATCACCTCGTCGTGGGTGATGTCTCGGTCGAACCCGATCTGAAACCAGATCGAGTGCATGTACTGGGTGTTCAGCTTCACCGCGCTCGAGAACAGATTCAGATCGCGATCGAGCGTCTCGAAGAGGAAGTGCGCGTCGCGAGCGTGATGCGTGCCGAAGCGCGGGTCGTCGTGCTTGCCCACCGCCGGCGCCGGGATGAAGCTGCCTTCCTGGGTGATGTCGTTCGCCCGCCGCATGCACACGAAGACGCCCTTGTCGAGCGAGTAGTCACCGTTCTGCTCGTCGCAGAGCGTCTTGATGAGGGTGGTGATGTTGTGGGTATTGCACGAGACGATCTGGGCGAAGTTGTCCTCGCCCGCGATCAGCGCCTCGTCGTTCACCCCGCGGGCATAGGGCTTGCCGAAGCCGAACTCGCTCCCCTGCGCCAGGAAGCCGCGCGGACCCGAGAGCCCCTGGTAGCGCTCCTTGTGCTGATTGCCGGCGGGGGTACAGTCGATCACCACCGTGGCTCTCTCCAGGGCCTCCTCGTGGGTGAACGAGACCTTGTGGCCGAGGCGCTCGAAGTCCTCGGTGCGGTTGGCGTCGGTCGCCAGCCGGGCGCCGCGCGACATGAGGTGCTCGAGTCGCGACTTGTCGGCGCCGAGGGGCGTGCGCTTGTGGAAGGTGACTTCGTCGACTCCCATGTAGTGACGGAAGTCTGTAAAGAGCCCGATCAGGGGCTCGCCGATCGTACCGGTGCCTACGATGTGGACGATGGTCTTCATGTCCTCTTCTCGGGTCGGTCGAGGGGCTGCACGGCCGGGGCGCCCCTGGTTTTCGGAGACATCAGATTAGCACAGCGAAGCGGCGCTCAGGTCGATCCCTCGTCCTCGCTGAGGTCCTCTCCGTGGCGCCCGCCGCCACGCCAGCCGGGATCGCGGCGCGCGAATTCGTCGAGCTCGCCGGGCACCTCGATCAGGGTCCGCGTCACGGCCGAATCGCACACCTCGTTCTCGCATTCGTAGGTATAGACGTTCCATTCCCCGGCGCGGGCGAAGGCCGTGAGGGTCTGGTAGGTCTGGCAGTTGCCGCACTTGATCGAGATGTTGCGGATGTTGATGGGGCTCGCTTCGGCCGGCATGGCGCCAGGATACTGAATTCGGATCGGTTCGGTATAACCTCG
>JAHEKO010000493.1:0-1665 GCA_024638355.1 Acidobacteriota bacterium | reverse complement strand
GCGACCTGGAGCTCCGACCCCCTTCAGCTGCTCGCCTGGGTCACCGCCGGCCGGTTTCATTCCATTCGCGATCCTGCTAACGTCGGCGAGGCCGCCGAAACGTTCATGCAGGAGTTGCGCTCCCAATACATCCTCGGGTTTCCGACCAGCGGCAAAGGAGAGGTCAAGCCGCGGAAGATTCGAGTCGAGGTGCGCGGCAAGCGGCGGAAGGTCAAGTTTCGCCGCGAGTACCTGGGAACGCGGCCTGGAGCGCCGAACTAGAACCCTTGTAGGGAGCTGAAACGATGAAGGACCAGATGATTCGAATCACCGCTCTGGTGGCCGCCGTCCTCGTGTTTCCGGCGTGCGCGACCGAGAAGTACACCCGTACGCAGGTCTCCGAGTCGGAGGCGCGGCTGGCGGAGCGCCTCGACGGCGTCGACTCGACGATCGAGGAGAACCAGGACCTGATCATGGACCAGGATCGCCGCCTGGGCGAGCAGGAGGCACGGCTCGGTGAGGTCTCCAAGACCGCGCTCGAGGCCCTCGATCGGGCGATCGCCGCCGGTCAGCTGGCCGAGGGCCGGCTGGTCTACGAACGGCTGCTCAGCGGCGAGGAGGTGCAGTTTACGGTCGGCGGAGCCGAGCTCAACGCGGCCGCCCGAGCGGCGCTCGACGCCTTCGCGGCCGAGCTGCTGGAGCAGAACAAGGGCGTCTTCATCGAGATCCAGGGGCACACCGACTCGACGGGCAGCGAGAGCCTCAACATGGAGCTCGGCCGCCGCCGCGCCGAGGCCGTGCGCCTCTACCTGAACAGCCAGCACGGCTTCCCGCTCCACCGCGCATCGGTCATCTCGTACGGCGAGTCGGAGCCCATCGCCGACAACGGCACGCAAGCGGGCCGGGCGAAGAACCGGCGCGTCGCGCTGGTCGTGCTCGAATAGCCCGCCCGCTCAGCCGATCGTCTGCTCGAGCACGCGGCGCAGGACTTCGCCGCTCGACAGGCCCGGCTCGTAGAAGGCGATCCGGCCCGCGGCATCGAGGATCATCACCGTCGGCAGCGCATAGATGCCCACTCGCGCGCTGAGCTCGTCCTGAGGATCGAGCAGCACGGGGTACGGAAACGGCGTGCGCTCGACATACTTCGCCACCGTCGTCGCGTCCTCCCCGATGTTGATGGCGACGAACTCGACCCCGCGATCGGCGAAGTCGCGATGGAGCGGCTCGAGGATTCGAGCCTGCGCCACGCAGGGCGTGCACCAGGTGGCCCAGAACTCGAGAAGGACCACCTTCCCCGCGAAGCTCGACGAGCTGACCATGCGGCCGTCCAGCGAGGCGAGCTCGAAGTCCGGACCGCGAGGGGCGGCGTCGGGCGCCGGCTCCTGCTGGGCCGAACAGCCGAGCGACAGCGCGGCCGAGAGGACCGAAAGTGGAAGCCAGACGGCTAGTTTGTGACGCATGAGCCTTCTTCCGCCGCCCCCATCGGGGCGTCGGCCTATGTTAACCGCGAAGGCCCGAGGGGGATTCCCGGTGAGCCGACCTTCTCACCCGCACCCGGCGGAACGCCGGTGCGAAGGTCGGGGCGAGCCGCGAAAGCCCGTCCGGGGCCCGGCACAGCCGAGCCCCGGGGGGCGAGAGCGAATCGGAATCGCGGGCGATCTAGCGCTTGCGAGCGGGCGCCTTGCG
>JAHEKO010000066.1 GCA_024638355.1 Acidobacteriota bacterium | reverse complement strand
TCGACGCGGCGGCGCACGACGGAAGCACCGGGCGCGATTTCGGCTTCATCTACTACAGCTTCGTCACCCTCACCACTCTCGGCTACGGCGACGTCTCGCCGCTCTCGCCGATCGCCCGCACCGCGGCCTGGATGCAAGCGGTCACCGGGCAGCTCTACATCGCGATCCTCGTCGCGCGGCTGGTGGCGCTTCAGATCCTGCACGGCGCCGACTCGTCGGGGGAGGCGTAGGAGCGAAGCTCGCCCCGGCACTCAACTACTCGAAAGGCTCTACACCCACATGCGAAGACCCGGCTTTCTGGTTCCTTTCCTTGTTCTCCTTCTTGGCTGCGGGCCATCCGCGGGCGGCGACCGCGAGGCGGAAGGCCCACCGGCGGCCGATGCAGAGCAAGAAGTCGCCGGGGACCTCGTTGCCTTCGGCAGCAAGGCCGCCGCCCAGCTCGGCCTCGACCAGCTCTTCACCGACGACTTCGACGGCCTGGCGAAGCGGCGCGTCATCCGCGTCCTGGTCCCCTACAGCCGGACCTACTACTTCGTCGAGCGCGGCATTCAACAAGGCATCACCTACGAGGCGCTCAAGCTGTTCGAAAAGATGGTCAACGAGGATCTCGGCAAGGGGCACGTGAAGGTCCACGTGGTGCCGATCCCGACCTCGAGAGACCGCCTCATCCCCAGCCTGGTCGAAGGCCGGGGCGACATCGCGGCGGCCGGGCTCACCATCACCCCCGAGCGCCTCCAATCGGTCGCCTTCTCCGACCCCTTCGCGAGGAAGGTGCGCGAGATCGTGATCACCGCGCCGGGACAGCCGGCGCTCGACTCGGTCGACGACCTCGCCGGCCGCTCGGTCTACGCGCGCCGTTCGAGCAGCTACTTCGAGAGCCTGGTCGCGCTGAACGAGCGCTTCGCCCGCGACGGCCTCGAGCAGATGGAGCTGCACGAGGCGGAGGAGGCGCTCGAGGACGAGGACCTGTTCGAGATGCTCGACGCCGGCCTGATCGAGACCGTCGTCACCGACGAGCACAAGGCGGAGCTGTGGGCGGCGATCTTCGACAAGATGTCCCTCCACCCCGACGTCGCGGTGCGCGAGGGCGGCCAGGTCGCCTGGGCGTTTCGCCAGAACAGCCCGCGGATGGAAGAGGTCGTCAACCGGTTCGTCGCCAAGCACAAGCAGGGCACACTGCTCGGCAACATCCTGATCAAACGCTACTGGGGAAACACGAAGTGGATCCGCAGCGCGCTCGCCGCCGACGAGCGCAGCCGCTTCGAGGCGACGGTCGACGTGTTTCGCAACTATGCCGACCGCTACGACTTCGACCACCTGATGATGATCGCGCAGGGCTTCCAGGAGTCGGGCCTCGACCAGGGCGTGGTGAGCCCGGTCGGCGCGGTGGGCATCATGCAGCTCCTGCCGAGCACCGCCGCCGACCAGTCGGTGGGCATCCCGGACATCTCGGAGGCCGAGAGCAACATCCACGCGGGCATCAAGTACATGCGTTGGATTCTCGATACCTATTTCGACGACGATTCGATCGACAAGCGCAACAAGGTCCTGTTCGCGTTCGCGTCGTACAACGCCGGGCCGAACCGGATCCGCCGCCTGCGGAGCAAGGCCGAAGAGCGCGGCCTCGATCCGAATCGCTGGTTCGGCAACGTCGAGCTGATCGCCGCCGAGGAGATCGGCCGCGAGACGGTGCAGTACGTCGGCAACATCTACAAGTACTACGCCGCCTACCGCCTGGTCGAGGAACAGCGGGCGCGCCGGGAAGCCGCGCGCAAGGCCAGCTCCTAGCCTGAACCTCCGGTAGAGGCGGCGGTGGCCGATCGTGGCCCATCTTCACCGAGCTCTAGAAGATCGGGCGAGGCCGCGGCGGCGTCAGTCGCCCTGGTCGTCCTTGAGCTTGCGGATCGCGCGCGCGCGGCCGCCGTACATCTTGTCCCACCGCTTCAGCATCTTGTCGAGCGCCTTGGCCAGCTTGACCTCGTTCTTGTGGTAGTCGCGGTTGAGCGCCGAGGTGGCCATGCCGCGCCAGACCAGGATGCCGCGCTCCCGATCCCAGACGTCGACCACCACGGTGCCTTCCTTGAAGGTGAACTCCTTCTTGGTCACCTGGCGGGTGCCGACGCCGCCCTCCCAGTACGAGCCGGGGGTGAAGCCCTTGCCGTAGGCGTAGTCCAGGTCGCTCAGCCCCAGCCGCATGTCGCCGATGAAGGCGGCGTAATAGGTGATGTAGACGTCGGGATCCGAGGTGACCGGACTCATCGATCCTTCGATCAGGTACTCGGTGATCTTCTGCACCACGGTGTCGTGCAGCTTCGGCGAGACCCGGCGCAGGTCTTTCGGAGTCTCCCGCATCTGGAAGGTCTTGTACTCGCTGAAGGCGGTGGCGTTGTCGTGGTCGATGAAGATCTTCTGGGCGGCGGCCGGTGGGGCGACGCAGCAGAGGAGTACGAGGGTCAGTGTCCGGATCGCGCGCATGGGCGGATTCTAGCCTGACCTTCGTGGTCGGGAGCCGGTCGACCGCGCCGGCTTGCTAGAGTCCGCTGGCAAGTGAGAGCGAGAATCCGATCGGGGAGAGGGGGCGCGATCTACCTGGCGCTGGCAGTTTTCTTCGCCGTGGCGCCGGCGAGCGCGACCGCGGCGGCCGGCGGGGCTGCCTGGCCGGAGCGGCCCGATCCCCAGGGCACTCCCACCCGGGTCAGCATCGGTATCTACGTCCTCGACGTGATCGATATCGACGACCCCAATCAGGAGTACACCGCGGACATCTTCGTGCGCTTGCGGTGGCGCGACGTGCGCCTGGCCATCGAGGATGGAGAGACCCTCCCGGTCAGCAGGGCGATGCCGGTCTCGACGATCTGGACGCCCGAGCTGGCCGCGCTCAACCGGCGCGATGTCAACGCCCTCCTGCCGGAGCGCGTGCGGGTGGACCCCCGGGGCGAGGTCACCTACGAGCAGCGATACTTCGGCACCTTCGGAGCTCGCCTCGATCTGCGCGAGTACCCCGCCGACACCCAGACGCTGGAGGTGCGCGTCGTCTCCTACCGCTATTCGCCGGACGAGCTGGAGCTCGAGATCGACCCCAGAAGCGGCCTGCGTCCGGAGCCCAGCGTCTCCGGGTGGCGGCTCGAGGCGGGTGAGCCCGAGCCGGAGCCGCTCCTCGGCCCGAGCGGCGTGCGCCACTTCGCCGGTGTGACGTTTCGGCTCACGGCGAAGCGCGATGTCGCACACTATGTCCTGAGCGTGGCCCTCCCCCTGCTGCTGATCGCGGGCATGGCCTGGTCGGTCTTCTGGATACCTCCACAGTTTCTGCCCTCGCAGACCTCGGTCGCGACCGCGTCCGTCTTCACCCTGATCGCCTTCCGCTTCAGCGTCACGCTGAGGTTGCCGGAGATCTCGTACCTGACCCGCGCCGACCAGTTCCTGCTGGCGGTCACCTTCCTGGTCTTCGGGGCGCTCGGCACCGCCATCCTCACCGGACGCCTGGCGAAGACCGGCCGCGAGGAGCGGGCCCACACCGTCGATCGCTGGGCTCGGTGGATCTACCTGGCGGCGCTGCTCATTGTCGGCTTCTGGGGCCTTTCGTGATCCGTGCCGACGCTTGAAACGGCCATCGCTCGCGGGCCGCTCTTTCTCCTGGATCGAGCCGAGGAGATGGGGATCGATCGGATGGGGCTGCAGGCGAGTGCCGGGTTGCGCGACAAGGATCTCCAAGATCCCGACGCGCGGGTGCCGGTGAGCAGCTTCGTCGAGCTCTGGCGAGAGCTGCTGCGAGCGCGGCCCGAGCCCGACCTCGGGATCCGCTTCGGGGCGGTGACCCACGCGCAGCAGCTCGGGCTGATCGGCTACCTGATGATGCACAGCGTCGATCTCGAAGGCGCTCTGGGTCGCCTGGTTCGCTTCTGCCGGTTGCTCAGCGAGGCCAACCGAGCCAGGCTGACGGAGGCGGGAGCCGTCGCCACCTTCTCCTGGGAGCCCGACGCTCGTCTCCAGAGGATTCCGCAGGCGATCGACTGGGCCCTCGCCGCCGTGGTCAACGTCGTCGAGGAGTTGACGGCGGCGAAGCTCGAGCCGCGGGAGATCCTCTATCCCTATCCGAAGCCGGCGGGACGCAAGGCAAAGCTCGGGGGACCGCGCACGCGGGCGCGCTTCGATTGCCCGCGGCCGGCGCTGGTGCTCGCCAGCCGCGATCTGCGGCGGCCGGTAACCGATGCAGACACCACGCTGGGCTCGTACCTGGAGGATCACGCCGAAACCGTGCTGGCGGCGCTGCCTTCACAGCGCTCGGCCTCGCGCCGGACGCGAGCCGCCCTCTGGCGCCGGTTACGCGCCGGCGAGCCGACTCTCGAGCGCGTCGCGCGCGAGCTCAGCATGGGGCCGCGCACCCTGCAGCGCAGGCTGAGCGAAGAGGGCACGTCGTTCTCCGTGCTTCTCGAAGAGCTGCGGCGGGCGTTGGCGACCACGCTCCTCGAAGATCGCAGCCTGCCGGTGCACGAGATCGCCTTCCTCCTCGGCTATTCGGAGCCGAGCGCCTTCTATCGGGCGTTTCGCCGCTGGCGGCGGGTTTCGCCCGGCACCTATCGCGTCAGCAACTGATTGCAGATCGCGCCAGAGACTGGCGCTCGATGTCATGGCTCCGATCGTCAGCGGTCGATAGGTTGATCAGCGACGGGCCCGATGAGAAGTCCGCCTCTCGTTCCCCCCATTCACTCCGAGGTGGTCATCGAGGCCCGTCGTCTTCCTCGAAGGTACGCCAATGTCCGGTTTCGACCTGTCGCAGAAGACCGTTCTCGTGCTGGCGCCCGAGTCGGCGGCCAGGAGCAAGCTCTGCCGGCGCCTGCTCGCCCTGGGCATGAGGGTCTTCGAGGCGTCGACCCAGAGCAAGGGGCTCGACTTTCTGACCGAAGAGTCCACCGCGGTCGACCTCGTCATCGTGACCCTGGAGCTGCCCGACCTCGTCGGCGTCGGCTTCGCCCGGATCATCAACACCTGGCTCCCCGAGCTCCCGGTGCTCTTCCTGGCTCCCTACGATGACAGGCGAGATTCGGAGTTCCGTTTGGCGGCGCGATGCGCGAGGGCCCTGTCGTTTCCGCCTGCTCCGGGCTGGGACTGCTGACGGCCGCCTGCCTGCTAGGATTGCTGTCCAGACGGGGCGTGGCGCAGCCTGGTAGCGCATCTGCTTTGGGAGCAGAGGGTCGTCAGTTCAAATCTGGCCGCCCCGACCACGGTGCCTCGACACCTGCCAGTAGCTCAGTTGGATAGAGCAGCGGCCTTCTAAGCCGCGGGTCGGGGGTTCGAATCCCTCCTGGCAGGCCAAGTTCGCTGGCGCTCACTCGGCCTGCCAGGAGGGCTTCGGAGGTCGCAGTGGCGACGGAAGTCGCCACTGCTCGTAGCGAATCCCTCGCGGTGGGCTGGGCTTGGCGGTGGTCGCATCGCTGGCGCTCGCTGCGCGGGCCTAGAGACGCGAATTGCGAATCGTTGGGGGCCAATGCATAATCGGCCGTTCGAGGGTGGTGAGTGTAGCTCAATGGTAGAGCACCTGACTGTGGCTCAGGTGGTTGGGGGTTCGAATCCCCTCACTCACCCCAGTTCCTTCCCAGTGCGCCCTTAGCTCAGCTGGATAGAGCGACAGCCTCCGGAGCTGTAGGTCAGAGGTTCGAATCCTCTAGGGCGCACCACGTCTCCCCTCTCGAGGCTCTCAGCCGCGCACGCCAGGCTCTGTGCCGAGGCCTGAGTGGCTGGACGAGCTCGACTGCCGCTACGCCCCTGCGAGAGAGCTCCGGGCAATCGCCTCGATCGTTCGGCGGCTCGGTCGGCGCGCCGTTACCTACGTCGCCCCATTCGGACCAGCGGACCTGTACCGCCACGTTGTGCAAACTATGTAATAGTGCTACGCACTCGAACTGAGACTGAAGGAGGTGCTCCGATGCGATGGCTCTTTTCGGCGACGCTCTGTCTGCTTCTCTGTGGATGCGTAGCCTCGACGGAGGTGAAGCAGGCGTCGTCCCAGGTCGGCGTGGCGCTCGCCGAGCTGCAGAAGGCGCAGGCGAATCTTCGGAACGTCTATATACGCGAGCTGGAGGAGGTCCGCGAACTGGCGGGCCGCTCGATTGTGGCTGCGGCCGTGGTCAACAAGGTCGGCACCCTCAAGGAGGAAGAGATCGACGGCGACCTGATCGAGATCTCCAGGGCGATCGGCAGCGAGCGAGCGGCGTATCGCGAGCTGGTGAGCGAGTTGCTTGCCGCGCGGCCGAAGCCCGGCGAGCCCGACGAGCAAGCCGTCATCGACATCCTGGTGCCGAAGCGGGTGAAGGGGCTCCGCGATTCGGCGGACGCGCTCGAAAGCGCCGGAATGGCTGATTCGGCCGAAGAGCTCAGAGCGAAAGCCGATGCCCTCGAGAGGGACCCGTCGAGCCTCGACAGAGACGGCCATTTCGACGACATGGTCAACATCATGATCCTCGCGGCGACCCAGGACGACGTGCGAGCGGGTCTCGAGGACCTCGAGCAGTACATCGGCCTCCTGCGGATGATGCACACGGAGATCGACGAGTGGATCGCCACCGACGTCACCGTCAAGGGCGATGACATCGCCACCTTGATCCAGAACGCGGAAAAGACCTTCGGCAGCGCCACGGGAGGAACGCCATGAAGCGGGCCCTGCTGGTGGTTGCCGTTGCCGTTCTCGCGACCGGCTGCGTGTCGGGTGGGTCGGTGCGGGATCTGGGCGCCAAGGAGAAGGAAGTGATCCAGGCGGTGCACGAGCGGATCAGGCAGAACAAGCCCCACGTCCAGAATGCGGCCAAGCAGCTGGGTGAGCTGGGTGGTGATTTCGCCGAGAAGGAGTTCGAGCTGGAGTTGGCGCTAGCCAAGGCCAAGCGGCTCGACTCGATGAACTCTTTCCTGGCGTCGCCTCCCGATGAGTTTCGCGAGACCCAGCGTGCGGTGGTGCTCTATCATCTGTACGAGGTCGAGCAGGCCGAACAGAAAGTGCTCCAAGCACGGTTGAAGGAGCGCCGCGCCTCGGCTCAGGAGATCTCCGCCGCCTACGGGCAGCTCGAATCCCTGCTGGTGAGCGCAGCCAAGAACCTCGAGATCGTCCTCAAGTACCTCAATCAGCCGAAGAGTGCGCAGATCCTGGCCTTCACCGAGACCTTCCTCGGCGAGGTCAAGGCCTTCCACCAGAAGCTGGCACAGTCGGACAGTCCACGCCTGAAGAAGCTGGCGGCCGAGGTCGCTCAGTTCGAAGCCCAGGCGACACAGGCCAAACAGGGCGCGAGCGAGGCGCTGCAGGCCTTCTCCGCCTTGAAAGGAGAGTAGATGTCGAAGAAGGTCAGCAAGGACGTCATCGCCGAGGTCTCCTCGATCGGCAAGGATGCCCAGGCGCTGGTGGCGGAACTCCAGCCCAAGGCGCAGCAGGGAAAGGATCTGACGGCGGCGGAGAAGAAGAAGATCGCCGGCCTCGTCAAGCGCTCGACGGAGGCGATGAAGGCGGCCGAGACGCGAGCGAAGAAGCGGCGGCAGGACCAGATCGCCGAGTTGGGCAAACTCCTCGATAGCATCAAGTTGTCGCTGGGCACGCCCGGCCTGAGCGAGACGGCCATCAAGGATCTCAAGCAGCTGAGGCGCAACACTCGGGCCAAGCTGGTGAGGTTGGAGACCCGAGCGGGTCTGGACTTCGGCGGCATTCTCTCGGCGGCCGAGATCAAGGCCATCGAAGCGGTGCTGAAAGAAGCCAAGAACGCGGTGGAAAGGAAGAAGAAGGTCGCTGCGTTCCTGGGATCGCTCATCAAGGTTGCCAACCTGGCAATCAGCATCGTGGGCAAGGCCGGTAGCCTCGCCTGAGCTGGAACCCGCGTCCCTCGCCATTCTCGGGCCTCCACCGAACCCGCCGCGGCTGCGGTGCGTAGTCCTTCTCGGTTGAAGCCACATCGAATGTCGAAGCGACGCTGGATCGTGATCCTGGCCCTGCTCGTCGCGGCAGGCGTGACCTACCGTCTGCTCACCCGCGAGCCGGACTTCGACACTCGCTTCAACGGTGCGTACCGTCTGGCCGATGGCCGGCTCGTCATCATCACGCCGCGAGAGGCCGATACGCTGCGCTACCGGCTGATGACGGGTGAGAGCGCGGCGCTGCGGCCGACCGGCGAACGCACCTTCGAGGCCGGGCCGGGGTGGAGCGACGAGGAGCCGGTGACGGTGACGGTGAGCTTCGATCCGGTCGATGCCGGCCCGCCGGCGGGGCTCAGCTGGCGGTCGACGGAGGGCGAGCAGCGCGGCGTGAGAGTCGACCTGCCCGAGGTGGCAGGCAACTTTGCCAGTGGTGAGCTCGAGCTCCGAGCCAAGCTGGTTCTCCCCGAAGGGACCGGCCCCTTTCCGGTCGCGGTCTTCGTCCACGGGTCGGGAAGCGAGAGCGCGGTCGACACCTACTACAACCCCTACCTGACCGCCGCCCACGGGATCGCCGGCCTGGTGTACGACAAGCGGGGGACCGGCGGCTCGGAGGGGGAGTACAACCAGAACTTCCATCTGCTCTCGGACGACGCGGCGGCCGCCGTCGCGTGGCTGCGCACCCGACCCGAGATCGACCCCGGCAACATTCATCTCGCCGGCTACAGCCAGGGTGGCTGGATCGCGCCGCTCGCCGCGACCAAGACGGACGTCAAGAGTCTGCTGATCTGCTATGGACCGATGGTTCCGATCACCGGCGAAGATCGCTGGGGCTACGTCTACGCTCTTCAGCAGGCCGGATTCGGCGCCGACGCGGTGCGCGAGGTGGACGCGATCAACGCCATCGGCAGCGCCATCTTCGATCACGGGGAAGACCGCTGGGCGGAGCTCGGGCGCGCGCTCGCCGCCGCCGAGGAGGCGGATTGGTACGAGGCGGTGCACGGGAGCGACTCGATGGTGGGCTTCCTCACCGAGACCTGGCTGCCGCTGCCGGCCGTACGGGTCTGGCTGTGGTGGCGCACTCGCGGCGACGAGCCCTTCGTCGACCGCCTTTACGACCCGGTGCCGACGGTCGCTTCGCTCGAGACCCCCAGCCTGTGGATCTTCGGGGGCGCGGACTCGAGCATGCCATCGGACTGGTCGATCGACGAGCTCGAGAAGCTCCAGGCCGCCGGGCGGCCGATCACGACGAAGGTCTTCCCCGAGGCCGAGCACGGCATCCTGCTTTTCGAGGAAGCGGACGGCGAGCGCGACTACCGCGGCTATGCTCCCGGCTACCTGTCGCTCCAGGTCGATTGGCTCCGCCGCCGGAGCGGCCCAGGGCGGATCGACGACGACTCGAGCCAGGCACGGCTTCTCCCTGCGGGCTGAGTGCTCGCGCGGAGCGGATCATCCCGGCGAAGCGCTCTTTGAACTATCGTCGGCGCGGAGTCGTATTCTCAGCCAGCGACGGAGACCGCGATGAACGTAAGAGCGCGAACGCATTGGACGACGGCCTGGGCGATGCTGCTGGCTTTGATCGCCGCGACGGCCGCCGGGGCGAGCGACTTCCGCGGGCTGTCGTGGGGCGCGAGCAAGGCGGAGGTGCGGCGGGTCGAAAAGCACCCGTTGCATCACGACCTCGAGAACGAGCTCGCGTACTGGAACTTCGAGCTGGGCGGGGTCGCGGCGGGGCTGGTCTACACCTTCGAAGAGGGCAAGCTGATTCGGGCCCACTTCGTTTCACGCAGTCCGGAAGGGGACGCCGCCGGCAAGCTGGCCGACTTCCGTGTCTGGAAGGCGCTCTTCGACGAGCACTTCGGCAGTCCGTCCGAAGAGGAGTGGATCTGGGCCGACGGGGTGGAGCGCGGCGAAGGCGAGCGGGTTCTCGACAGCCTGACCTCGGGACTGGCGAAGGCGGTCGCGCGCTGGGAGGTCGGCCACACCGCCGTCGAGCTGGTCATCGCCGGCGGCGAGGGGCGGATCCAGACCGTACGCGCGGTCTACCAGCCCAAGTAGCGAGAGGAAGCAAGAGCGAGGAGACGTCCGATGCCGAAGTGCCCGTTCCTGATCCGTTGCGTAGCGGCATTCGAGGAAGCCGACGATGAGCTCGAGGAGCTGGTCGGCGGCATCACCGACGAGCAGGCCGCCTGGCGGGCCGGTCCGGGGCGCTGGTCCATCGTCGAGTGCATCGAGCACCTGAACCGGACCGGCGGCGGCTACCTGATGAGAATGGAGCGGGCGGTCGAGCGGGCTCGCGAGCGCGGGCTGGCGGGAGCGCAGCCTTACCGGCGGAAGACCTTCCTGGGCTCGATGATCCTGCGAGTGCTGGAGCCGGGCGCGGGGCGCAAGTTCCCGGCGCCGCGCGTCTACCGGCCGCGGCGGGAGCCGCTCGCCCTCGCCGAGGTCGCCGCCGAGCTCCGGCGCCAGCTGCGCCGGCTCATCGAGCTCGCCGACCTCGCCGACGGCCTCGATCTCGGGCGGATGCTGTTCGCGACTCCCGTCGCTCCCTGGCCGCGCCTGACGGTGGCCGAGGCGTTCGAGATTCACCGGTTGCACATCCCCCGGCATCTGGCGCAGGCACGGGCGGTGAAGGAGGCGCCCGGCTATCCGGCCTGAGCTCGCGGTCGCACTCGTCGTCGCCGGCGGGTGGATCTCGCCGTCGGATTCGCCGCGTGCCGGGACGACCCGGATGGAGCGGGCGCTCCTCGATCTCGAGCAGATCCGGTCGGAGCTCGAGGAGGCGGTCGGCGAGAGGAGGGCGCGCGCGGGGCTCGAAGAGCTCGTGTCCGAGCCGGCGGTCACCCGCGCCGCACAGGACGAGGCGCGGGCCATCGCCGATCGAGTCGTGGCCGGAATGCGGCTGGAGCAGGCGACCGAGGAGAACGGGCTCGAAACGCGGCTGGTCTCCGCCGGCTACGAGCCGTACGCCTTCACGGCGGCGGTGGCGGCGAGCGACGCGGAGCCGACGTCGGTGGTGAATCGGTGGATGGGCGAGGGTGCGGAGCGGGGCGAGCTGTGGCGGCGGGATCTGCCCGACATCGGCATCGGCATCGCCGAGTCGGGAGAGCTGCTGATCTACCTCGTGGTGCTCGCGCGCTCGGCCGCGGACTGGTTCGGCGAGACGACCGCCGCGCTGGAGAGCCTGGACGAGGTGCGGGCGGCGCTCCGGGTCCGGGTCAACAAAGTGCGGGGCGAGTCGATGCGAGAGCCCGTGCTGGCCGACGCTTGCCTCGATCGGGTGGCGCAGGGATACGCGCGGCGCCTGCTCGCCGAGGGGTTCTTCGAGCACACCGATCCGAGCGGCGGCGACGTTGCGGCGCGCGCGCGGCAGGCGGGCTGCCGGCACCAACCGGTGGGGGAGAACCTGGCCCAGGGGCCGACCGCCATCGACGCCGTGATCGAGGGATGGCTGGCGAGCCCCGGCCACCGCCGCGTGTTGATGGATCAGAGATTCGACGCCATGGGCCTCGGTCTGGCGACCGGCCGGGGTCCGAATGGCTATCAGGTGGTCTGGGTGCAGGTGATGGGCCGACGGCCCTAGCGCACGATGCGCCAACTCATGACGCGCGGCGCCGGGCCGCCGGTAGCGACCTCGGCGCTTATCGTCTGACGCCGGCCGGAGACGACGGCGGTCGCCTCGATCGCGTAGCGGTTCAGGCCGAGAGTTTCGACGCGGCTCGAGATCGTGCCGTGGTCGAGTCGGCGCTCGGGAGCGCCGCGGAAGCCGGGGTCGCGCGCCAGCTCGGCCAACGCCTCGGCCAGAGCGGCGTCGCCCAGCGCGGCGAGCCGAATGCGGCGTGACTCCTGGAGCGACGTGCGCGTCTCGAGCTGCAGCGTCACGGCGATCGCGGTGCCGGCCGCTCCGACCAGGACCAGAACGACGAGCGCGATGGCCAGGGCGTGCCCGGATCCTCGCCGCAGGCGGCGTCTCACCACGAGCTCCTGCCGGGGGCGCCGCGCATGGCGACGCGCATGCGCAGGGTGTCGATGGCACTGCGGGCGACGGTCGCCCTGCGCTGTAGAACCGAGTCGTCGCGCTCGCGGCGGAAGCCGATCTCGATCTCGACCAGGCCGGAGCCGATCTCGGTCCAGCGCCAGCTCACCACGCCCCCCATCAGCGGCCGCTCGCCCGAGGAGATGCCGCTCGAGTCGATCAGGCGGCGGGTCACCTGGTCGGCGCTCTTCTCGAACCGTACGCTGCCGCCGCTCGGCAGCATCAGGATGAGCGGTCCGCGCGACCAGAGCAGGCCGGATCGGCTGCGGGGGAGCAGGGTGCCGGTCGCGCGCCGGATGTCTCGCCGCAGCCGCTCGGCGATTTGCTGGGGTGCCGGATCGAGCGCCTGGCGGCGGGTGGCGAGCGTGGCCAGCTGGGTGTCGCGCAGGAGCTGGGCGGCGAGCAGCATGAAGAGGGCGGCGAGCGCCAAACTGACGACCGCCTCGATCACGGTGAATCCGGACCGTGAGCGTCGGCGCACGGTCACGGCCTCCAGGCGAGGGTGGTCAGCGAGCGGCTCGCGAGCCGTCCGTAGGTCAAGTAGGTGGCTTCGACGCGCAGCTCGTAGAGCCCGGGTGTCGGCCGCGCGTTCACTTCGAGCGTCAGGCTCAGATCGCGCTGGGACTCGACGGTCGGATAGGCGATGCCGGGCAGCACCCGCCCGGACTGGAGCGGCATCTCGGTCGCGCGAATCGT
>JAHEKO010000065.1:2363-12635 GCA_024638355.1 Acidobacteriota bacterium | reverse complement strand
AGCCGCCGATGTTGGCGCCCCGCACGTAGTCGACGTAGCCGTCTTCCTCGGTGCCCCAGCGGACGCACTTCTCGTGGATGTCGGTCATGATCTTGCGCAACCGGCTGTCGACCTCGTCGCGTGACCAGGAGATGCGCAGGGCGTTCTGGCTCTGCTCCAGCGCCGAGACGGCGACGCCGCCGGCGTTGGCCGCCTTGGCGGGGCCGAAGAGGATCCGCTCGGCGTGGAAGCGCCGCTGAGCGTCGAGGGTGCTCGGCATGTTGGCTCCTTCGGCCAGCCCGATCAGGCCGTTGGCGAGCAGGGACTTGGCGTCGTCGCCGTCGATCTCGTTCTGGGTGGCGCAGGGGAAGGCGAGGTCGCAAGGCACGCGCCAGGGCCGTTTTCCGGCGTGGAAGTCGCAACCGAACCGCTCGGCGTACTCGGCCACGCGTCCGCGCCGGACCTCCTTCAGCTCCTTGAGCCACTCGAGCTTGTCGCCCTGGATGCCGTCGGCGTCGTGGACGAAGCCGCTCGAGTCGGAGACGGTGACGACGCGCGCGCCGAGCTGGCTCAGCTTCTCGATGGCGTAGAGGGCGACGTTGCCGGCGCCGGAGACGACGCAGGTCTTGCCCTCCAGACCCTCGCCGCGTTGGCCGAGCATCTCCTCCATGAAATAGACGGCGCCGTAGCCGGTGGCCTCGGTGCGGATCAGGCTGCCGCCGAAAGAGAGGCCCTTGCCGGTGAGGATGCCGGCGAAGCGGTTCTCGAGCCGCTTGAACTGCCCGAACAGGTAGCTGATCTCGCGGCGCCCGACCCCGATGTCGCCGGCGGGGACGTCGATGTCGTCGCCGATGTGGCGATGTAGCTCGAGCATCAGCGATTGACAGAAGCGCATGACCTCGCGATCGCTCTTGCCCTTCGGATCGAAGTTGGATCCGCCCTTGGCGCCGCCGATCGGCAGGCCGGTGAGGCTGTTCTTGAAGGTCTGCTCGAAGCCGAGAAACTTGAGCACGCTCAGATTGACCTCGGGATGGAACCGCAGCCCGCCCTTGTACGGTCCGATCGAGTTGTTGAACTGGACCCTCCACGCGCGGTTGGCGTGGAAGCGACCGGCGTCGTCCTCCCAGGTGACTCGAAAGATGACGATTCGATCGGGCTCGGTCATCCGCTCGAGGATCTGCGCCTTGCGGTACTCGGGATGCTCGCGAGTGAAGGGGAGCAGGCTCTCCGCCACCTCCCGTACCGCCTGGTGGAACTCGGGCTCTTCCGGGTTGCGCTTGATCAGGCCGCGCATGAAGTGCTTGATGTCGTCGCGTCCACTCTTCGGCATGATTTCCTCCCAGCCGGCTAGGCTCCAGGGACCGGACCCGCCGCGGCTTCGAAGAAGCGCACGAAGCGCGGCGAAAAGGCGCTCGTCGTCGGTCGCAGATCGGCCACGTTCCGGCGCGCCGCGGCGGCGTCCGCCCGGGCCCGCTCGAGCAGCGCGGAGTCGGCCTCGCCGCCGGCGACGTGCAGGGCGAACGCGGCGGCCGAGCGCAGCAGCAAGCAGTGCGCCCGCGCCTTGCCGCTGCCATAGGGAATCTTTTCCAGACGCTCGAGCACGGCCCGGTAGTCGGCGCGCAGGAAAGCGATCGCCCCCGAGCGGAGCGTCCCGGGCGGCGGCGCCGCCGAGCGCTGGAGCTGCCCCTTGAAGGTGAGCAGCCCGCGCTCGAGCCCGGCGATCTGCTTCAGGGTGGCGGTCTCCGGCAGCGCGAGGGCGATCGACAGGAGCGACTCGAGCCGCTGGCGACGACCGCGCAGCGCGGGCGGCAGCGGGCTCCGCGAGCGCAGCATTCCGTCCACTCGGCGCGCCAGCTCTCGCACCTCCTCGATCCGGTCGCGCTTCGTCGCTCGCGCGGCGGCCACCTCCCGGTCGAGGCGCTCGATCTCCTCGAGCGCCGCGTCGAGCTCTCGTGCCGTCTCGCGTGCCCGCTCGAGCGTTGCGGTGGCGAGCTCCAGGTCCTGACTCGCCTGCGCTCGCCGCATCTCCTCTCGGCTCTCGGTGATCGCCTCACGCGCCGCGTCCAGTCGCTGGCCGACTGTGCCGAAACCGCCCTCGTAGCCGAGGCCCAGCAGGTGCGCGCGCTCCGGCTGCCCGAGGCGCTCGGCCTGGCTGGCGGCCGCGGTCAGCAGCGCCTCGGTCTCCGCGGCGCGCTCGGCCAGCCGCTCGAGCCTGCTCTCGCAGGCCATGCGCCGACGGTCGAGCTCCTGCTGGAGGCCGATCGCGGCGACCACCTGCTGCTCCTGCGAACGCTGCCACGCTTCGAGTGCTCCGCGACAGTCTCCCTGGCGGGCGAGCACGGCGCCGAGGTAGTAGTGGGGAAGGTAGGGCTGGTGGATGCGTTTGAGAGTCAGCCTGCGGGCCTCGCTGGAGCGCAGCTCGATCGCGGCGCGGAAGAGCCGCTCGGCTTGCGGCCAGCTCTCGGCCTGCATTGCCGCGAGAGCCTCGGCGTAGGTCTGTCGCAGGCTGGCTCGAACAGCCGGCGCGGCCAGCGCCAGCGCGAGCGCTGCGAGCAGCACCGGCAGCCGGCGGCCCAGCGAGCGGGTCAACGCCACCAGCCGGCTTCCCGGAAGTACTGGTCCACGGTCAGCCGCTCGAACTCGACCAGGCAGTCGCCACGGGCGTCCGCGGCCAGGCTCAGGTCGCAGCTTCGCTCGCCGTCGAAGCGGGGGTTGGAGAGCGCCACCCGCCAGTCGCCCACCGGCAGCTCGAGCAGCACCGGAGTCTCCTGCGGCTCGGGGAGCGGCAGCAGCTCGCCGCTCGCCGACTCGATCCGCTCGAGGCGGCCCCAGGGAATGGCGTCGATCAGCACGGCGGCGGTCGGGGCCTCGGGCTCGATCTCGGCGGGCGGCTCGGCGACCGCGGCCGGCGGGCGCGCCGGCTGGGGCCGTGGCCGTGGCCGGTAGTGGACCACCGCGGTCAAGATCGCCGCGACCAGCGCCACCAGAGCGATGACGGCAAGCGCGGGTACCGGCGCGTCCGGCTCGATCGGGCTCGCAGACGTCACCGGAGGAGATTCTGGCCGAAAAGCGAAGCCGGCACAACGGGCGCGGGCCAGGCCGCCGCGCGGTAGAAGATCGGGGAAAGCATCAGGCTAGAATCCGGGCCATGGCGCGCCAACCCGTTCGGGCACTCCTCGGCTCGTCCAGGGCGTGGCTGCTTCTGGTCCTGGCGCTGCCGATCCTGGCACTCGCCGAACGCGGCCTGCACCGCGCCTACGCCGCTTTCGGACCGCCTACCGCCGCGGCGAAGTGGATCTGGGCCGAGCCCGGGGACGGAGCCGCCGGCGTGTCGTTCTTCGTCTTTCGGGATTTCGAGCTGGCGGGCTTCCCGGGGCGGGCTCGAATCTCGTGTCGCGCCGATGAGGCGTACTTCCTCTACGTCAACGGCGAGCTGGTCGGCGCCGACAGCTACCGGGACGGCGAGCCGCTGGCGACCTACGAGGTCGGCTATCTCCTCGGGCCGGGCACCAACCGGGTCGCGGCGGAGCTGCGCAGCGGGCGCGGCGTGGGAGGCTTTCTGCTCGACCTGCAGGTCGAGGGGGCAGAGCCGCTGCGGCTGGTCAGCGACGAGAGCTGGAGCGTCGCCCGTACCTACAGTGCCGAGCTGCTGGCGCCGGCCGGCTCCGTGAGGGAGGTCGAGGCGCCGCGCGTCTGGTCGACGCCGCCGGTTGGCCGTTGGGGTCTGCCGCGGGTCGAAGGAGCGACGCCCGGATTCGCCGAACGGGTTGCGGTCGATGGCGGGATTCACGCGCCGCGGGCGAGGTCGGGCGTTTCCCAGGAACGCTGGCGGAAGCTGGCGCCGCCCGACGTCAGCTCGCCGCCGCTCGGCCATACCGTAACGTTCGACTGGGGTGAGGAGGTTGTCGGTTACGCCAACATCGTCTTCGGCCGCAAGGAGGGCGCCAAGGCGCTGGTGTTCGCCGGACTCGAGCCGCCCGATCCCGCCGTCGAGCGACCGGCCGCTTATCTGCTCAACCTGCCGGGCCGCAAGTCGTGGAGCGACAGCACGCCGCGCCGTTTCCGTTACCTCACCGTCGTCGCGACCGCCGAGATGGTCGGCGCGCGGGTGCTGCCGGTGGTCGAGAAGCACGCCGAGAGCGCGCTCCGGGCGACCGCGCCTCACGGCGGCGTCTTCGGCCTCGAGCCGATCGGGCTACGACCGCCGGTTGAGGACGAAATCCGGAGCGAACTCGAGCGCCTCGCGAGCGTCGCCGCCGGGGAGGGCGTCTAGCGCTCGTCGGGCCTCGCCGGCGTGCTCGACGGCCAGCGAGTAGGCCTCGTCGACCGTGCCCTCGGCCTCGACCATCTCGAGGATCTGCTGGGGCTCCACGCGGTCGAAGCTCCGGTCCTCGAGCACCCGCCGCACCAGCTGCCGCTGGGCAGCGCCGACGCGCGGCAAGGCCAGAATGAGAGGCAGCGTCAACCGCCCCTCCTTGAGGTCCGAGAGTACCGGCTTGCCGAGCTCGGATTCGCGCCCGGTGAAATCGAGCAGATCGTCGACCAGCTGAAAGCAGATCCCGAGCGAGCGGCCGTAGTGGCCGAGCGGCTCGAGCAGGTCGAGGCGCTGCGGGAACATCACCGCTGGCACCGAGCACGCCGCGGCGAAGAGCTGCGCCGTCTTGCGCTGGGTGATCTCGAGATACTCGTCGACCGACAGGTCGATGGCGGCCAGCCGCTGCAGGGCCAACAGCTCGCCTTCGGTCATCCGCAGGGTGCCGTCGCACAGCAGCCGGATCACTTCGATGTTGCCGTGCTCGACGGCCATTCGCATCGAGGTGGTGTAGATCCAGTCGCCGAGCAGCACGGTCAGGCCGTTGCCCCAACGCTGGTTGACCGTCTCACGCCCGCGCCGCAGCTCGGAGTGGTCGATGATGTCGTCGTGGATCAGGGTGGCGTTGTGGATCAGCTCGACCACCGCGGCGTAGGTGACCTCCTCGTCGCTGTCGCGGCCGAGCAGCCGCGCGCAGAGCAGCAGCATGGCCGGACGGATGCGCTTGCCGCCGCCGGCAAAGATGTACTCGCCGGACATCTGGATGAACGGCACGTCCGACTCGAGATGCCGGCGGAAGATCTCCTCGGTCTGGGCCAGCTTGTCGGCGACCAGCTCGAGGTAGCGCGATGCCCGCGGCGGCCGGGTCTTCTCTGCCGGATAGGCCACCGCTGAAGGATTGTGATCGACAGTCACTCTTCGGTCTCGTCGTCTTCGCCGAATGGCAGCACGGGATCGAACTCGCTCACCTCGGCCAGCACGCCTCCCTTGAAGCGATAGGCCTTGCCCACTTCAAAGTACCACCAGGAAACCTCTTCGTGAGTGGCAAGCTGAAGGCGGTCGATCTTGGCGGGAATCCCCATGCGCTCGTAGACGTCGCGTTCGTCCGGGCTCGAGAGCCCGCGAACGAAGCTGCGGTAGCGGTTGAGGAACGTGGTGTCGGCGATCGTGGCATCGACCGTGAGCGAGCGCTCGTCCCACATCCTGTCGGTCAGCGGCAGCCGCTCGAGGGTGTAGAACTTGTCGCCTTCCGGGACGCGCACATTCATGCCGATAACCAGGTCGAAGTGATTGAAGTAGCTGTTGGGGTTCCACCGGAGCGAGTAGCGGCCGAGCGGATCGGTGTAGGCCGTCCTTTGCGTCTGACCTCGGCTTACGCGAGATAGCTCCTTGAATTCGAATGTCCGGTGCGAGGCCTCCAGCACTACTTGAAGCTCGGGTAGGCCCCTGCCGTCAGCGTCGATGATGGTCCCGGCAATCTCGATGACTCCCGGGGTTTCATTCGTCTGCGCCGCTGCTTCCGGTTGCGCCGGAAGGACCGCCAACAAAAGGCACAGAGCGAAGAAACGCAGTTGCAGTTGCCTCCCCGGCCGGCCGCGATCCGCGCCGCGACTCGACCGCCGCGGCATTATACGGCAGGCCGGCGGCTAGCGATCCAGCCACTCGATGCCGTCGGGCGGTGAGAAGGCCAGCTCGGGCCGGGTGAGCCCACGGTAGGCGCCCAGCGTGAAGCGCGTCAGGTTGCCCTCGACGTCGTGATAGCCGAGCGACAGCAGCCGGCGGCTGGAGGGGTCGATCTCGAGCGTCGCGTCGCGGATCTCCGCGGCCGCCGCGCCTCCCGTCGGCTCGAGTCGGATCGCGATCCGGTCGCCGTCGCGCGCCACGACCACCGCCTCGTAGCTCGAGCGCAGCTGGTCGACGCTCAAGCGGAGGAGGTCGAGTCCGAAGCTGTCGGCGCGCGCCAGGATCTGCCGCCGCCCGCTCTCCTCACCCGGGTTCCAGGTCCAGGCGATGCGGTCGCAGAGCAGGAAGCCCTTGGGAAACGGCTCGACGTAGTCCCAGCGCACGCACTCCTCGGCCGTGTCCGAGCCGCTGCCGACCAGTCGCATCGCCATCACGCCCCGTTCCTCGTCGGCCACGTTGAAGCCGCTCGGCGTGTAGCTCTGCACGAAATCCGCGGCGAGCGGCGAGGCGGCGGCGAGACCGCCGCGCACGGCGCTCAGCTCGGCCCAGGCATCGGTCTCCTGCGCGGCGGCGACAGACGGAGCGATGAGGGTGAGAAGCAAGAAGAGCCGGAACTTCATCCGCTAGCTACAACCCGCTCCCGACGCCGGTTATTCGCCGATCGCCGCGGGCTCAGTGCCGGAAGTGCCGCCGGCCGGTCATCAGCAGGGTCATGCCGCGCTCGTCGGCGGCGGCGATGACCTCCTCGTCGCGCTTGCTGCCGCCGGGCTCGACGACCGCGGTCACCCCGGCCTCGCCCAGCACGTCGAGTCCGTCGCGGAAGGGAAAGAAGGCGTCGGACGCCGCCGCGCACCCCGCGACCTCGAGCTGCGCCTTGTCGACCGCGATCCGGCAGGAGTCGACCCGGCTCATCTGGCCCGCCCCGATGCCCACCGTCTGGCGTGAGTTGGCGATCACGATCGCGTTCGAGCGCACGTAGCGGCATACCCGCCAGGCCAGCGACATCGCGCGCCGCTCCTCGTCGGTCGGCTGGCGCCGAGTCGGGCAGCTCCAGGTCGCCGGGTCGTCGGGCTCGACGTCCTGTGTCTGGACGACGAAGCCGCCGTCGATGGGGCGGATCTCGAGCGGCATCTCGCCGTCGGCGAACGGCGGGCACTTCACCAACCGCAGGTTCTTCTTCTTGCCGAATCGCTCGGCCGCCCGCTCCGAGAAGGCCGGTGCCACGATCACCTCGACGAAGAGCTTGGCCATGGTCTCGGCGAGCTCGAGGTCGGCGGGCCGGCTGCAAGCCACGATCGAGCCGAAGGCCGAGGTCGGATCGCAGGCGAGGGCGCGCGCGAACGCCGCGCTCGGGGTCTCGCCGATTCCTACGCCGCACGGGTTGCCGTGCTTGACGATTGCCACCGCCGGCTGGCGGAACGCGCCGACGAGGCGACGCGCGGCGTCGGCGTCGAGCAGATTGTTGAAAGAAAGCTCCTTGCCCTGGAGCTGCTCGAACCCGCCCAGCACGCCGGCTCCGGACACGATGCGGTAGAGCGCCGCCGCCTGGTGGGGATTCTCGCCGTAGCGCAGCTCCATCTCGCGCTTGAGATCCAGCAGCAGGTGGGGCGAGAAGCCGTCGCGGGAGCGAGCGTCGCTCTGCTCGAGCCATTCGGAGATCGCGGCGTCGTAGGCTTCGGTGTGACGGAACGCCTTGACCGCCAGCTGCTTGCGCAGGGTCTCGGGGATCACCCCCTCGCCCTGCTCGAGCGCCCCCAGCACCTGGGTGTAGTCGTTGGGATCGACGACGACGGCGACGCCCCGATGGTTCTTCGCCGCGGCCCGCACCATGGTCGGCCCGCCGATGTCGATCGACTCGATGATCTCCTCGAAGCTCGCTCCCTCGCGGCCGGCGGTCTCCTCGAAAGGATAGAGGTTCACGGCGACCAGGTCGATCGGATTGATGCCGTGCTCGCGCAGCTCGGCCAGGTGCGAAGACTGGGCGCGGTCGGCGAGCAGCCCGCCGTGGATTCGCGGGTGGAGCGTCTTGACGCGTCCGCCGAGAATCTCGGGATGCCCGGTGACCTCGGAAACCCGCACCACCTCGAGGCCGGCGGCCTCGAGCTCGCGGGCGGTGCCGCCGGTGGAGAGGAGCTCGATTCCGAGCGCCGCGAGGCCCCGAGCAAACTCGACCAGGCCGCGCTTGTCGTAGACCGAGAGCAGCGCTCTCTGCGCCTTCAGCATGAGGCTAGTGCCCTTCCGACTCGCCACCGGGGGCGGTGAGCGGCAGCCGCCGCCGATCGGCGCCCCCCGCTTCGATCCACACGTACCGGAAGACTGCGCCGGCGTCGCTCACCGCGTGGCTCAGCGCCAGCGAGCCGACCGCGAACGCCACCGACTTGTCGTCGAACTTGGGCTGCCCCGGAGGTCCGCCGACGCGCCGGTACTCGCGGGCGATCGAAGGATAGAGCCGGCGACCGCGAGCCAAAGTCCGATCGACCAGCGGGGCGAGGGCCGCGGGCTCCGCGAGATCGCGTCCTTCGCCATAGAAGACGAGAG
Source organism: Acidobacteriota bacterium (assembly GCA_024638355.1). Classification (GTDB taxonomy): domain Bacteria; phylum Acidobacteriota; class Thermoanaerobaculia; order Multivoradales; family JAHEKO01; genus JAHEKO01. Next base: position 4,123 of record JAHEKO010000065.1, on the reverse strand, counting down.
CGAAGCGATCCTGGGCGCCCTCGACGTAGCCCAGGTAGTCGGGGGAGTAGCGCTCTTCCAGAGGGTCCTTCTCGGCCGTGTTCAGAGGGTTGTTGGCGTCCGCGATGTAGTGCGAGAGGAGTCCGAGCTGGTACACCACGTCGCGGAAGGGACGGTGGCCGCGAATCGCCGCGACGGCGCGCTCGGTCTCGGCGAGAATCCGCGCGTCGAGGCTGCCGCCGCCGTTGCCGTTCTTGTAGTGCGAGTGGGCGTCGCCGTTGCGGAACGGGGCGGCGTTGCCGCGCCGGTACTCGGCGATGTGCTTGTCGATCTGCCGCCTGAGATCGGCCGGTGCGATGGCGGCCGCCCTCTCGGCGATCAGCAGCTGGGTCTTGGGCGTCCAGGCCCCGGAGGCGGCGGGCAACAGAGCTGCCGCCAGCACCGCCGCTGCGGCGACACGAAGGGTCGGATACGGCGGGACTCGGGTCGCCATCGGAACGTATTCTAATCGGTGAATACGACTTTCCGGTGTGAAATCCGCCGTAGCCGCTAGCGCGACAGCCGGGCGATGCGCTTCTGCGCGGAGTCGTAGTTGCGCGAGCTCTTCGGCACCTGGCGGTAGGCCGCGATCGCCCGCTGGTCGTCCTTGAGCTTGCGATCGTAGAGCTGTCCCGCCTCCCACCAGGCGTCGACCTTGTTGTCCGGGAAGCTCTTGCCCAGCTGCTCGTAGATCGGTGCGGCGAGGTCGTGCCGCTTCTCGTCGACGTAGAGCTCCGCCAGGCGCCGGAGCGCCTTCTCGGCCTGTGGCGTGCTGCCGTAGAGCTCCGCCACCATGCGGTAGGTGATGAGCGCGGTGGGCACCCGCCCGCCGACCACCGGGTCGTTGGCCTGGATCTTCTCCGCCATCTGTATCGACGCCTTGGCCAGAAGCGCCAGCGGCGCCCAGCGCGAGTTGGGGAACCGGGTGGCCGCCCGGTCGAAGACCTCGAGAGCGTCGTCGCGCTTGTCGCTCCGCATCAGCAGCTCGCCGTGGCGGTAGGTCGCCTGTGCGCTCTCACGCGCGTTGGGAAAGCGGCTCTGCACCTCGACGAAGGCGCCCAGCGCCTCGTCGAGCCGGCCCGCGCCGACGTGCGCCTCGGCGATGGCGAGATAGGCGCCGGGGAGATGCTCGCTCTTGGGAAAGCGGGCGATGAACTCCTCGAAGTCGTCGATCGCCGGATCGAAGGCCTCCGCCCTGAGCTTGTCGAGCGCGACCTTGTACTCGCGGTCGCCGTCGACCCTCGGCGGCGGGGCCGGCTTCGGGGCGGGCTCGGCGGCCGGCGGAGCGGCCGCACGGCGTTCCTTCACGCTCGCCGGCGCCGGCGTTGGCTCGGTGGCGGCCTCTGTCTCCTCGGCTTCGCCGAGCGAGTCGGGGATGGCCAGCCCGCTCTCGATCTCCGTCGGGTCGAAATCCGGTGCGGCCTCCACCTCGAAAGCGTCGCCTTCCGGCGCCGCCGCGCGCGTGCTCTCGGCGGCCGGTGCGGCGGGCTTGAGCAGCAGGGCCGCCAGCAGGACGCCCAGCGCCACCAGTACCGCGGCCACCCCGCCGATCAGGACCCTGCGATTGCGGCTGAGCGTCTGGGTCGAGGTCTTGAAGATGCGGGAGGTCGAACGAGAGATCCCCTTGAGCTCGTTGACCAGCCCGAGCCGTAGCTGGTCCTCGAGCCGATCGACCGCCTCCGTGAGCTTCGCCACGGTCGGATAGCGGTCCTGCGGATCGGTGGCCAGGCACTTGAGCACGA
>JAHEKO010000065.1:0-2263 GCA_024638355.1 Acidobacteriota bacterium | reverse complement strand
CCCTTGAGCTCGTTGACCAGCCCGAGCCGTAGCTGGTCCTCGAGCCGATCGACCGCCTCCGTGAGCTTCGCCACGGTCGGATAGCGGTCCTGCGGATCGGTGGCCAGGCACTTGAGCACGATCGGATCGATCTCCGAAGGCACTTCGCTGTTGAGCTGGCTCGGCAGGTTGAAGCGCCCCACCGGGACGCGCCCGGTGAGCATCTCGTACAGGACCACGCCGGCCGAGTAGATGTCGGCGCGATGGTCGACGGTGCCGGAGCTGATCGCCTGCTCCGGGGCCATGTAGTGGAGAGTGCCGATGCTCGACTCGGCGGTCGAAAGCGTGCCCATCTCCCGCGAGATCGTCTCGACCTTGGAGATACCGAAGTCGGCGAGCTTGACCACCGACAGATCGTCCGAGACCAGGATGTTGCGCGGGTTGAGATCGCGATGGATGACGGTCTGGCGGTGCGCCGCCTCGAGTCCGCGGCAGACGCCGCGGAACACCGTGAACGCCTCCTGCAGCGACAGGCGGCGCTGGCGCAGAACGTGGTCGAGCGAGGAGCCGGGCACGTACTCCATGACGAAGAAGTGGGTTCCTTCGTCGCTGTCCTTGTCGATGATCTGGACGATGTTCGGGTGGTTGAGAAGCGCCACCGCTTTGGCTTCGCGGTGGAAGCGCTCGACCCGCGTCTCGTCCTCGAGAAACTCCTCGGGCAAGACCTTGATCGCCACGATGCGATTGAGGGAGGGCTGCACGGCCTTGTAGACCTGACCCATCGCGCCCTTGCCGATGGCGCCCACCACCTCGTATTGACCGATTCTGCGCGGATGCTCGCTACTTTCGCTAGCTGCCATGGCTCTCGAAGCGGAGCCCGTCGTCCCCGATCTCGATCTCGTCGAGATCCATGAGACGGCGCTCCTTCACCTTCCTCCCGTTGACAATGGTACCGAACTGACTCTCGAGGTCGACCACGTAGAAGCCGTCCTCGCGCCACTCGATGCGGCAGTGCTCCTTGCTCGCCCGGGCGACCTTGAGCGTCATGTCGCAGTTGCTCGATCGACCGATCAACACCGGCTCCTCGCCCAGGTTCAGGCTGCGGCCGCGATCCGGCCCGGCGGCCACGTAGAGCCGCGCCTGCGGCATTCCCGCCGCCGCGCCCTCCGTGGCCCGCTTGATCGCCAGGGTGCCGACCCGCGGCTCGATCTCCAGCGTGCGGATGGGGAACGGGATCGTGATGCCACGCCGGTGGAACTCTTCCCAGATCTCGGTGCGGATGTCGCTCTCGATCCGCGGCCGGTGCGAGATATCGGCGATCCAGGCCCGCAGCTCGTAGGTGATCGAGCTGTCGCCGAACTCGAGCACGAAGCACTCCGGCGACGGCTTCTCGAGCACTCCGTCGACCCGGCGCGCCGCCGCCAGAAGGGCCGCCTTCGCCCGGTAGGGCGGGGTGCGGTAGTGGACCCCGACGTAGATCCGCTCGAGGTGGAGCGGGTGCGGGTAGTAGAAGTTGATGATCTCGCGATTGGCGATCTCGGCGTTCGGGTAGATCAGATTGTCGTTGTCCCGGGTGCGGAGATGCGTGGTGCGCCAGGTGATGTCGACCACGCGCGCCTCGACGTCGCCGACCTGGATCCAGTCGTTGATGCGATAGGGGCGCTCGAGGCTGATCACCAGCCCGGAAAAGAAGTTGCCCAGGATCGGCTGCAGCGCGAGGCCGAGAACCAGCGATGTGATCGCGCTCGTCGCCAGCAGGCCGGTGAGCTCGACGCCGGCGGCCTTCAAGACGATGAAGCCGGTGATCAGGTAGGCGACCGCGATGAAGACCGGGGGCAGCAGCGGCGGCAGCCGGACTCCGCGGTTGTGGAAGAGGTGGACGTCGAAGTAGTAGATCGCGCCGATGCGGATAACGAGAATCGCCGCCGCGAAGATGAAGACGAGGGTCAGCCAATCGGTCTGGCGCTCGGTCACCTCCAGCGGGAAGAAGGTGACCACCTTGAGCCCCACCGCGATCGCCACGATCGACAGCGGGAAAGCCATCTGCTTGACCAGCCGCACCCGCTTCTTGAGCAGGCCGATCACCCCGATCAGCACCGCCGCCACCACGAGCCCAGCGCCTACCGCCAAAGCGTGCGTGCCGTTCAACTAGCTCGATTCCCCCCAGCCCGAGCGTACGCGCCGGCCCATGCGGCGGCGCCCGGATACCCCAACTCGTAATCACTCCTTCAGAAGCGCGGAGGATACCAGAAGGGCAGGCAGCGCCGCCAAGCCGCGACGGTCT
>JAHEKO010000492.1 GCA_024638355.1 Acidobacteriota bacterium | reverse complement strand
CTCTGCGGGGAATGGCGGAGAGTCGGCGTCGAAGGTCAGCTCGACCATGTCCTCCTGCTCGTTGTAGGCGATGATCTCGGTCTGCCCCAGCGGGTACCAGCCTCCTTCCAGGCCGTTGCAGGTGAAGGGTCCCTGCTCGACGGCCGAGTCGCGCCAGACGATCAGATACGTCTTTTCCCGGCCGCCGGTGAAGTAGCGCGCCGCCCACTGCTCGGCCAGGGGCTCGCGGTCGTCGGTGCCGTCGAAGTCGTTGTAGCGCCCGTAGAAGGTAAATCCCGAGCTGCTATCGGTCTCGATGTGGACCAGGTTGTCGGACTGCAGAAACGTCTTTTTTGCGACGTAGTACTGACCCCAGAGCGCGTTGTCGTTGGTCGCGACGTTGTCGAAATAGCCGCCGTCGGAGGGGTTGAGCAGAGTGCCGCCTTCATTGACCGTGTCGATGGTGACGTAACCGCGCGCGAAGCGGCCGCTCGAGGTGGAGTAGCAGCTGCCGTCGACGCTCCCGCCGGTGTGGGCGTTGCGCAGATCCCTCAGGTCGTCGAATCCGGAGAAGGGCGGAGCGGCCGGCACCTCGCCGTCGCGGAAGAGCGTCTTCAGGCTGAACAGCTGGGTGTCGAAACCGGTCAAGAAGACGTCGAAATCGAAGGTCGGAACCGAGAGGTCCGTCCACAGGACGACGTGGGCGATCACCGGCGCCGCGGACGCGTTGTTGATGGAGATGATCCAGTCTTCGCCGTTCCTCTTTCTGAGATCCACCTCGAAGAAAGGCAGCAGCAGGGTCGACGCGGGAACCGCGTCGATCGTACAGAGTTCGGCGCGCGCTGGCGGCGCGAGCGCTGTCGCCAGGAAACCGGCGATTGCCAGACAGCAAAGTCCACGGCTCATGAAGGCACCCCTTTCGGTCAGGTTCAGCGATACTAGCGAACAGCGCAGAGCGCTGGCAAGCGCGGCGGGCCCATCTCAGACCGTGGCCCGAGCGCCGCGCCGCTCGAGCTCGCGCAAGATCGGGAAGTCGGAGTCGGCGTGAGCGCAGTGCCGCCGCAGGTCGTCTTCGATCGCCCCGGCTCGCTCTACGCGTCCCGTCGACCGATAGAGCTCGGCCAGCTGGAGCCGCAGCTCCATCCACCAGTGCCCGACCAGGAGCGCGCTCGGCTTCTGGCGCGCAGCCTCCTCGAGCACGGCGATTCCCCGCTCCGGCTGCCCCAGCGCTTCCCAGGCCCTGGAGAGGCTGCGCGCGGTGTAGAAGTAGGAGCCGAGATTGACGTCATGGCGCAGCATCGGCAGGGCCGCCTCGAGGTGGGAGATCGCTTCCCGGGGCCTTCCGCCTGCCAGGTGAACGAAGCCCCGCGCCGCCGTGACCAGGGCCATCTCGAGGTCGAAGTCCGGCGGCAGCCTGGCGAGAAGCTCGCCGGCCTCCGTCAGAAAACCGAACTGGCCGAGGATGTAGGCGACCCGAACGGTCTGGAAGAGATTGCCCTCTCGATACCTCCTGAGCATGCTTTCTCGGAGGTGCTCTCCGTCGCCGCGCCTCCAGGCCAGCCGCCACTCCCAGAAGGTCCGATCGGGGGCCGAGTACTTCCGCTGCAGCGCGTCCGCCTTCTCGAACATGCCGAGGTCGAGGTAGTGCTGTTGGGCGGTCGTGGCGAGGCTCCTGCGCTCGGGAGCCGGAAGGCGATCGAGAGACGCGGCGACCCGGTCGAGCTCTCCGAGGGCACCGTCGAGGTCGCCGCGCACCCAGGCCGCGTGCACCGGAAAGAGCTCCACGAAGCCGTCTCGAGACCGAGCTTCGGGCGGCTGCAGCTCCTCGATCCGCCGAATCCGCTCGATGAGCGAGCGTGCCCGGTCGAGGTTCCCGGTGGCCACCACCAGCTCCCGAGCCGCGCGCGCCAGGGTGGCCACGTCGTGGGGCCTGGCCTCGACCAGGCCGCGCAGAAGCTCCAGGACCTCCGATCCCCGATCGAGTTCTTGGAGAGCGCCCGCCGCGTTTCGACTGGCCCAAGCGTGCCCGGGATCGAGCTGGAGCAGGGCCTGGTACTGGGTCAGGGCGGCTTCCAGATCGGACCGCCGCCCCGAGATCTCGGACTTCAAGGTGTACAAGCTGCCGCGAATGAAGCAGCGTTCGACGGCGGTGGCCTTGCCCATCAGCTCGGTCGCCGTGCGGGCGAATGGCAGGTACTCGGACTCAGGGCGCGACTGCCGCCGGAGAGCCCAGGCGAGGTGCGTATAGGAGGAAGCGAACTCGGGATCTTTCGCGATGGCCTCGCGCAGGAGCTGCTCGGCCGCCTCGTTTTGCGCCGGGCCGCCGAGGGTCTCCTCCAACAGGAGCCGGTCCGCCCGTGAGTAGAGCTCGAGCGCGCGCAGCGACGGCGTGGTCACCCGACTCAGCCGCTCGGCCGGGTCGGCCTCGGCCAGCGCCTCGCCGAGGGTCTGCCGCAGCTCACGAGAGAGCTTCGTGACGGCGGGAAGGATGCTCTCCTGCTCGCCGGCCTCTGCGCTCAGGCTGGCCAGCGTTACGCCATCCGCGGCGTTGAGGACGTGGATGCTCAGAACATACGAGGAGCCGAGGCCGTCGACACGGCCGCCGAGGACGGCTCGAATGCCGCCGTCACGCACCGCCACCTCGCGGGCCAGCTCGGCGTCGACGGCACTGTCCGACGGCCGGCCCATCAGCTGGAGCACGTCGCCGATGCGCTCTTTCGGCGCTACCTTGAGGTGACTGGAGTTCGCCAGCTCCCTTCTGAGGGCGGCGGCCAGCGTGTCGCCGAGGTGAGGAATCTCGGTTCGGTTGTCGAAGCCGCCGATCATCAGCCAGCCGCGAGTCTCGAGGATCGTGTCCGCTGGCTCGGACTCGCGGTCGGCTCCAGCGGCTCGGTAGAGCAGCCAGGAGCCCGCAGCCAGGGCGACGGCCGTCGCCGCCGCGATCGCCGCGTGGACCTTCCTGCGTCGCCGCCCCGCGAGATCCGCGACGCCGTTGGCGAGGCCGGCTCGCTCCTTCCGCCAGGTGTCGATCTCCCCGGGATACGCGTAGACGGTACCCGCCTTCCGGTGCTGATGGCGGTGCACGGGTAGGCCCTCGCTCCGCTCCCACGTCTGCACCGTGCGCACCGCGCGGCCCAAGTAGGCAGCGATCTCCTTCCAGGAGTCGAGGATCTGTC
>JAHEKO010000491.1 GCA_024638355.1 Acidobacteriota bacterium | reverse complement strand
GATCGTGATGCTGATGATCGTGGTGCTATATTTCGACCTCGCCAAGAACGTCCCGCCCGGGATCCTGCCGGGCTCATAGTCGGTCCTCCCGGGCCCCTGGCGAAGGCCCGAGAGAAGGCCGGTAGCGAGGTTAGACAAGATGGCCCCGACCCTTTCGATCGGCGACGAAGCGCCCAACTTCGATCTCACGTCTACCGAGGATGCGGTCATCATGCTGCGCGACGAGGTGCCGCGGAGCGCGGTCCTCCTCTACTTGTTCCACGATCCGGCCGACGCGGCGGTCCGCGCCGACCTCGAGGCACTGGCCCGGTCCGCCCGCCGCCTACGCCGCCTGCCGCTGAGTGTCCTCGGCATCTCGCCCGCGAAGCTGGATGAGCTCAAGGCGGCTCAGCGCGATCTCGCGCTTCCCTTTCCCCTTCTCGTCGACGACCGGGGTTTCTCCGCCGACTACGGAGTGGAGGCGCCGGGCGACGACCAGGCGCCGCCACCGGCACTGGTAATGGTCGATCGCCAGCAGCGGGTCCGGTGGGTCGCCAACCCGGCCGGTGCGGTCGCCGACGCTCTCGGTCAGCTGGAGAAGGACCTCGTCAAGCTGCCATCGACGACGTCGAACTACCCGAAGCGGGTGATCAACCGGCTGATCGATCGCTGGGTGAACTGACCGCGGCGCTGCCGAGGGCTTTCATCTCGCGGTATGGCGAAGGCGCTTCTGGGTGCGCACGTATCGGTTGCCGGGGGCCTGGAGCGGGCCTTCGAGCGCGGTGAGGCGCTCGGCTGCCGGGCGATCCAGATCTTCGTCAAGAATCCGAATCAGTGGCGCCACAAGGCGCTGACCGAGGACCGCGTGGCGGCGTTCCGCGCGGCGCGCGCGGCGAGCTCGATCGAAGCGGTCGCGGCGCACGGCTCCTATCTGGTCAACCTGGCCGCGCGCGACCGCTCGACGCTCGAGCGCTCGCGGCGGGCGCTGGTGGACGAGCTCATCCGCTGTAACAGGCTGCAGCTCGACGGGCTGATCTTCCACCCGGGTGCGCACATGGGTCGCGGCGAGCGCGCCGGACTCGAGCGGATCGCCGACTCGATGAACCGGGTGCTCGCGGCCTACGTCGAGCGGGAGGAGCGCTGCGGCCGCTCGGCGACAACCCGGCTGCTGCTCGAGAACACCGCCGGGCAGGGGACGGTGCTCGGCTACCGCTTCAGCCAGCTGGGCGAGATCCACGAGCGGCTCGAGCAACCCACCTTGGTGGGCCTCTGTCTCGACACGTGTCATGCGTTCGCCGCCGGCTATCCGCTCCATCGCCCGCGCGGCCTGGGCACGACGCTCGCACGGATCGCCTCCGCCTTCGGCCCCTCCGAGCCCTCCTGCATTCATTTGAACGACTCGCTCCGGCCCTTCGACTCGCGCCGCGATCGCCACGCCAACATCGGCCGAGGCGAGATCGGCGAGCCCCTCTTCCGCCGCCTGCTCGGCCACCGCCGACTGCGCCGCACCCCGATGATTCTCGAGACGCCGCTCGGCCCCGACAAGACGGGCCACGAGCGCGATCTGGAGCTTCTGCGCAGCCTCTGATCGAGTCTCGAAGAGATGTCGAGGTGATAGAGTGCCCGATCGATGTGGGCGCGGCTTCTTCGTTTGCTGGGCTACGTGGCCTACGCCGGCGCCGTTCTACTGATCTTCATCGCCGCCGGCTACATTTCCTTCAACGCCTTCGTTCGGAGCGGAGCCATCGCGGTGCCGGAGCTTGTGGGTCTTACCGAGTCGGAGGCGCGCAGCCGGCTGGCGGATGCCGGGCTCGAGCTGCGAGTCGACGACGGCGACCGGCGCTTCGACGATCAGGTGCCGGAGGGGCGGATTCTGCAGCAGGATCCGGTCCAGGGGAGCGTGGTCAAGCAGGGTACGGCGGTCGAGGCAGTCGTATCGCTCGGTCAGGAGCTGGTCGAGGTGCCCGACCTCGCCGGCCAGGCCCTGCAGGCGGCCCAGGTCACTCTGCACGCCGCGGGTCTCGGTCTGGGCCGAACCGCCGGCGTCTTCAGCGCCACCGGCGCCGCGGGCACCGTGGTCGACCAGAGCCCACGCCCCGGCGCCAAGGTGGGGCGCGCGCAGGCGGTCAACCTGTTCCTGTGCCTGGAGGGACGGGCCGAGACGTTCGTGATGCCCGATCTCGTCTATCGCAGGTTCGACGTCGTGCGCTCGTTCTTCGAAGGTCGTGGCTTCCGTTTCGGCAGCGTCAAGTTTGAATCGTACGAGGGCATCTCGCCGGGGGTGGTCTTGCGGCAGTATCCGCCTCCCGGGCACCCTCTTCGCCTCCAGGACGTGATCTCACTGGTCGTTTCGACACCCGACCGGGGCGTAGGCTGAGGAGGACCATGCAACTCGCACCCTCGATCCTGGCGGCCGATCTCGCCGACTTCAAAGCAGCGCTCGGCGTCTGCGAGCGGGGCGGGGCCGATCTGGTCCACGTCGACGTGATGGACGGGCACTTCGTGCCGAATCTGACCTTCGGCATTCCGGTGGTGCGCGACCTGGCCCGCGCTACGGAGCTGCCGCTCGACGTGCACCTCATGGTGACCCATCCCGAGCGGCTGCTGGCTGAATACCTCGACGCCGGCGCCTCGTGGGTGTCGGCGCACTGGGAAGCCGTGACCCATCTCGACCGCATGATGGCGGCGATCCGCGAGGGCGGTGCCAAGGCGGGCGTGGCGCTCAATCCGGCGACCCCGGTCGAGGTTCTGATCGATGTCCTGCCGAGCCTCGATTTCGTTTTGCTGATGTCGGTCAACCCCGGTTTCGCGGGCCAGCCCTTCCTGCCCTACGTGGTGGACAAGGCGCGCCGGCTGCGGCGGCTGATCGAGGATCGATCCTTGCATGTGGAAATCGAGATGGACGGCGGTATCGATGCGACCAACATCGAGCGGGTGGTAGCGGCGGGAGTGGATATCTGCGTGGCCGGCTCGGCGATCTTCGGTGCCGAGACGCCCGAGGAGTCGGCTCACGAGCTACGACGGCTTGCCGAGGGAGGCGGCCGATGAGGCACTCGGCGTGCGCCATCGCGCTCTTCGCGCTCGCCCTCGGCGCCTGCGGTGGCGGCGGTTATGAGGATCCCATCCTGAGGCTGTCGGCGGAGGAGTCGCTGGAGCAGGGCGAGCAGCTGATGGAGCAGGA
>JAHEKO010000490.1 GCA_024638355.1 Acidobacteriota bacterium | reverse complement strand
GGTCTCGACGAGCCGCCGGCCCGGCCGCGGCGGCGAAGATCCCGCTCGCCGGGCGAGCGAACCCGTCGCCGCGGCCGTCGCTAGTCCAGGCCGGAGCCGCGCCTAGCAGGCTAGCCCTCGGTCTCGCACTCGCCTTCGTAGTCGAGCTGGACGCCGGCCATCAACCGGAAGCAGTCGTTCGAGTAGGTCACGCCGTCGCAGCCGCAGACCGGAGCGAAGATCTCGGGACACGCCTCGGGCCTCTCGACGCAGACGCCTTCCAGATCGGCCTCGCCGCACATTCCGGCCGGCAGGTCGCAGAGCTCGCCGTTCGGGCAGGGAATCCCCGAGACGCCGCCGCACACCTGTTGGCATTCACCCTCGTGGGCGACCTTCACGTGCGCGGCCCGTGCCTCGCAGGCGTTGCTGTAGGTCTCGCCGTTCTCGCCGCAGACCGGATCGTAGACGTCCGGGCAGATCGCCTCCTCGCAGGTGCCGCCCTCGCAGAGGCTGCCCACGGCGCAGTCGTTGTCGCTCGTACACTCCGCTTCGGGTTCGGGCTCCGGCCCCGGTGGAGGACACGCCAGCGTCAAGGTAACGGCCGCCGCGATCGCTACCAGCATCCATAGGTTCCTTCTCGTCATGGGTGTACCTCCTTGGACTCGCCCGGCAGGCAGCCGGGCTCTTCGACCACGTCGTGCCGCTGAGTCCGCCGTGCCTTTCGAGATTTCTTACAGTCTAGCTCGGTCGGCGGCCGGCGCGGAGAAAAACCTCTCGCCTCGGGTCTAACTGCTAACGGATAGAATCCGACCATGCGCCGAGCCCTCGCCATCCCTCTCGCCGCCCTCGCCCTGGCCGCCGTGGTCGCCTGTGGCGGCTCCGAGTCCCAGGAGTCGGCCGACACCGCCGGCATCGAGGCGGCGCTCCGCGCCTACCTGCCCAAGCTCGGGGAGGCGTATGCCAGCGGCGACGTCTCCGTGCTCGAGGGTCTGGCGGCGCCCAAGGAGATGGCCCGCATCAACAAGCGGATCGAGGAGCTCTACGCCCAGGGCCGGACGCTCGAGCCCGAGTTCCTCGAGCTCACGGTGGAGAAGGTCGACGTCTGGGGCTACGCCAACGCCTTCGTCAACACCGTCGAGATCTGGAACATCCGCTCCTACGCCACCGGCACCCACGCCGTGGTCGGCGAGGATCTCGACAAGAGCAACCGCGTCAAGTACCAGTTCAAGCGGGAAGGCGACGAGTGGCTGGTTCTCTACCGAACGATCAGCGACTGAGCCCCACCCCCACGGTAGCGATCGTCGGCCGGCCCAACGTCGGCAAGTCGACCCTCTTCAACCGGCTGATCGGCGAGCGCAAGTCGATCGTCTACCAGGAGCCGGGCGTCACCCGCGACCGCGTCACCGGCTCGGCGCCGATCGGCGACGAGGGACAGGTGCTCTTGATCGACACCGGCGGTCTGGTGCCGGGCGACGACGCGCTGGGGCTCAATCAGCAGGTCTTCTTCGCCATCGAGGAGAGCGACCTTCTGCTGCTGGTGGTGGACGGCAAAGAGGGGTTGGTAGCGGCCGACGAGAGCATCTGGGAGGAAATCCGGCGGCTCGACAAGCCGACCATCCTGGTGGTCAACAAGGGCGACACGCGGCAGGCCACGGAAGGCTGGTACGAGTTCCATCGGCTGGGGATCGAGCCGCAGCTGCTGATCTCGGCCGAGCACGGCCGTGGCATCGCCGAGCTGCGCGAGGCGATCGCCGAGCTGGTGCCGCCGCAGCCCGGCGAGCCGGTCGAAGAGGGCGTGCCGCGGCTCGCCATCGTCGGGCGGCCGAATGTGGGCAAGTCGTCGATTCTCAACAGGCTCCTGGGCGAGGCGCGGGCCCTGGTCTCGCCGATTCCAGGCACCACGCGCGATCCGCTCGACACCCGGGTCGAGGTCGACGGCGTGCCCTATCTGCTGATCGACACCGCCGGCATCCGGCGCCGGAGCAAGACGAGCGGCGAGCCCGAGGAGCTGGCGGTGATGATGGCCCGGCGGCAGATCGAGCGCGCCGACCTCGCGCTCCTGGTGATCGACGCCTCGGCGGGCGTGACCACGGGAGATCTGTCGATCGCCGGCGCCGCCTGGGAGCTGGGCAAGGCGACCCTGGTGCTGGTCAACAAGTGGGATCTGCTCGACGCCACGAAGCGCGACGAGCTCGAGACATCCTGGGACCGGCTCGAGCAGGTTCTGGGCTCGCCGGTTCGCGTCAACCTGTCGGCGCTCTCCGGCCGCGGCGCCGGCAAGATCTTCGCGGCGGTGGGGGAGGTGCTGGCCGGATACGAGCGTCGCCTCGAGACCGCCGAATTGAACCGGATCTTCGAGCGGGCCGTCGCCCGCCACCATGCGCCCACCGACCGCGGCAGGCCCTGGAAGCTCTACTACGCCACCCAGGTCTCCTCGCGCCCGCCGACCTTCATGCTGTTCGCCAACCGCACGCTGCCGCGCAACTCGAGCTACCGCCGCTACCTCGAGAACCACTTGAGGAAGGCGCTCGAGCTACCCGGCGGCATCCCCGCGCGCCTGGTCATCCGCAAGCGCTCCTGATCGCCCCCCACGGGTGGGGGCGCTGCCCCCGGGATCGGCACCGCCACGGTAGCGCCCGGACCCGCGCCGGGCGACCAAGACCTATGCCCGAATGCGCATGAGAGGGTGGGCTTGCCTCGCACTGCTTTCCCGCTCTATACTTCATCCACTTTCTTTGAAGTGATACTTCAGAGATTCAACTTGAAGGTCCACCCGTCATCAGTCGGGTCTTGAGTATGTCGGGAAAGCCAAGCGACGGCCGCCGGGGGCTGACCAAAGCCGCACTGACCGATCGGGTCTACGATCGGCACGGAGGACTGACCAAAGGTGAGGCGGCGGAGATCGTGGACAAGATCTTCGACACGTTGAAGGGCAGTCTGGTGGACGGGCGGCGCGTGAAGATCCAGAACTTCGGGGTCTTCGAGGTCACCCCCCGGCGCGGTCGCACCGGCGTCAACCCGACGAACGGCCGCAAGATCTACATTCCGCCGCACAAGGGGCTGAGCTTCCGCCCTTCGCCCCGCCTCAAGAAGGAGGTCGACGACGAGAAGAAGCGCTGACGCGCCGAATCGTCGTCCCTGATCCCGCGTGGCCAAGAAGCTCTACTACAAGATCGGCGAGGCCTGCAAGAACCTCGACATCCAGCC
>JAHEKO010000489.1 GCA_024638355.1 Acidobacteriota bacterium | reverse complement strand
GCCAACCTTCGCCTAGCTTCGGCTGGCGGAGAGGGAGGGATTCGGCGGGCGCAACGCCGACTCACGTCGGCGCTGCTTGGAGCGAATCCGCTCAATCCATCGCCAACCTTCGCTCCCGCTTCGGCTGGCGGAGAGGAGGCCGGGGCAGCCGGGCCCCCGCTGCCCCGGGCGAGATCAACGGACCCACGACGCGCGCCAGACGGCACTGGACGAGGCCACGGCCCGCCGCTATGCTCGGCGCCATCCTCGACGTCGCCCTCGAGCCGAGCCAGTGGCCCGAATCCGCCAACCAGATCCTGAACGGGAGCCAGCCCTTCATGAGTCAGACCGTCACGGCTGACCTGCGCCAGACCGCCATCAACACCATCCGTTTCCTGGCCGTCGACATGGTCGAAAAGGCCAACTCGGGCCATCCTGGAGCTCCAATGGGCCAGGCGGCGATGGCGTATCTGCTCTGGACGAAATACCTGCGTCACAACCCCGCCAACCCGGCGTGGCCCAATCGTGACCGCTTCGTGCTGTCGTGCGGCCACGCCTCGGCGCTCCTCTACTCGCTTCTCCACCTGTCGGGCTACGACCTGCCGATGGAGGAGCTGGAGAGCTTCCGGCAGTGGGGCTCGAAGACGCCCGGGCACCCGGAGCACGGGCACACTCCGGGAGTGGAGACGACCACCGGGCCTCTCGGCCAGGGAATCAGCAACGCCGTGGGAATGGCCATCGCCGAGCGGCTGCTGGCCGACACCTTCAATCGCGACGGCTTCGCGCTCGTCGACCATCGGGTCTGGGTGATCGCCAGCGACGGCGATCTGATGGAGGGCGTCGCGTCGGAAGCGTGCTCGCTCGCCGGCCACCTCGCGCTCGGCAAGCTCAACGTGCTCTACGACGACAACAGCATCTCGATCGACGGATCGACCGATCTCGCCTTTACCGAAAACGTGGACAAGCGCTTCGAGGCCTACGGCTGGCACGTCGAGCGGGTCGAAGACGGCAACGACCTCGACGCCCTCGACGCGGCCTGCGCGGCGGCCCGGGACGAGACCGCGCGCCCCTCGATCCTCGTCGTGCGCACCCACATCGGCTACGGCAGCCCCAACCGGCAGGACACGGCCAAGGCGCACGGCGAGCCGCTCGGCGCCGACGAGGTGCGGGCGACCAAGGAGGCGCTGGGCTGGCCGCTCGAGCCGACCTTTCACGTCCCGTCCGAGGTGCGCGACGACTTCGCGCGCGCCGTCGAGCGGGGCGCCGAGGCGGAGCGCCGGTGGAACGAGCGCAGGTCCGACTACGCCGACGAGCATCCGGGCGAGAGCGCGGAGCTCGATCGACGCGCCCGGGGTGAGCTGCCGCCCGACTGGCACCGGAAACTGCCGGCGTTCTCGCCGGACTCGTCGCCGATGGCGACCCGCAAGGCCTCGGGCGAGGTGCTCAACGCGATCGCCGACGTGCTGCCCGAGCTGGTCGGCGGCTCGGCCGACCTCGCGGGCTCGAACAAGACCTACCTGAACGGCAAGCCCGACTTCACCCCGGCAACCGCCGGCCGCAACTTCTACTTCGGCGTGCGCGAGCACGGGATGGGCGCAGTGCTGAACGGCATGGCGCTCTCCGGCATGCTGCGGCCCTACGGCGGCACCTTCCTGATCTTCTCCGACTACATGCGCGCCTCGGTGCGGCTCGCCGCCCTCATGGGACAGCCGGTGATCTACGTCTACACCCACGACTCGATCTTCCTGGGCGAAGACGGGCCGACCCACCAGCCGATCAGCCAGCTCCTGTCGCTGCGCGCGATTCCGGGCCTCACCGTGCTGCGCCCGGCCGACGCCTGCGAGACCGCCGCGGCCTGGCGGGTGGCGATCGAGAACCGCCGCGGCCCGACCGCGCTTTCGCTGACCCGCCAGAAGCTGCCGATCCTGGCGCAGTGCGCCGAGCGGGCAACGGCGGGCGTCGGCCGCGGAGCCTACGTCGTGGAGGATCCCGAGGGCGAGCCCGACCTGATCCTGATCGCGACCGGCTCCGAGGTCGCCCTGGCGCTCGAGGCGAGAGCGGCGCTGGCCGAGGGCGGGATCGCGGCGCGGGTCGTGAGCATGCCCTCCTGGGAGCTCTTCGACGCTCAGGACGAGAGCTACCGCGAGTCGGTGCTCCCGGCTCGGCTCGACAAGCGGCTGGCGATCGAGGCCGGATCGCCGCTGGGTTGGGAGCGGTACGTCGGCCCGGCGGGCTCGATCCTCGGCGTCGACGGCTACGGCGCATCGGCACCTTACGGCGACCTGGTCGAGCACTACGGCTTCACCGCGTCCAACGTCGTGGCGCAAGCGCGCGCCCTGATGGACTGATCGGATGGTCCGCACCCGCTTCGCGCCCAGCCCGACCGGATACCTGCACATCGGCGGCGTCCGCACGGCGCTGTTCAACTGGCTCTTCGCGCGGCGCCACGGCGGCAGCTTCGTGCTACGGGTCGACGACACCGACGCCCAGAGGAACCTCGACGAGGCGCTGGCGCCGATCCTCGACGGCTTCCGCTGGCTCGGCCTCGACTGGGACGAGGGCCCCGAGGTCGGCGGCACCTACGGCCCCTACTACCAGTCGCAGCGCGGCGAGATCTACTCGGCGGCCGTCGACAGACTGCTTGAGAGCGGCCACGCCTATCGCGACTACGCCACCACCGAGGAGCTCGCGGCCGAGCGCGAGGCGGCGCAGGCGGCCAAGGAGCGGTTCATCTACAGTCGGCGCTGGCGCGCGGCCGACGCCGAGCAGGCGGCGCGCTACGAGGCCGAGGGACGGCAGGGCGTGGTGCGGCTCGAGATGCCGCGCGAGGGCTCGTGCCGGTTCACCGATCGCGTCCGCGGCGACGTCGAGTTCGAGTGGGCGCGCGAGCAGGACCACGTCATCCAGCGCGCCGACGGCAGCTGCCTCTATCACCTCGCCAGCGCGGTCGACGACCACGAGATGGCGATCACCCACGTGATCCGCGCCGAGGAGCACCTGTCGAACACGCCGCGCCAGATCTTCATCGCCGAGAGCCTGGGCTATGACCTGCCCGAGTACGCCCACCTTCCCTTCGTCGCCGAGCCGGGCTCCAAGACCAAGCTGAGCAAGCGCAAGCTCGGCAAGTACCTGAAGAACGCCGAGTTCGCGCGCGTTCACGAGCACGGCCGGCGCATCGCGGAGCGGATCGGCCACCCCACCGCGGCCGA
>JAHEKO010000488.1 GCA_024638355.1 Acidobacteriota bacterium | reverse complement strand
CCGGAAGCGCGCCGCGCCACCTCGCACATGACGTCGAGCGGGTTGGTCACCACGATCAGGACGGCATCCGGCGAGAGCTTGGCGGCCTGCTTGACGCAGCTTTCGACGATCTCCAGGTTCTTGAAGAACAGGTCGTCGCGGCTCATCCCCGGCTTGCGCGGCAGGCCGGCGGTGAGCACGATGATCGCCGAGTCCGCCGTCTCCCCGTAGTCGTTGGTGCCGCGGATGTTCGAATCGAAGCCGAAGATCGGCGTCGACTCGAAGCTGTCCAGCGCCTTGCCCTGGGGGATGCCCTCCAGGATGTCCAGCAGGACGACGTCTCCGAGCTCGAGCCGCGCGCAGTTGAAGGCTACTGTCTCGCCCACGTGTCCCGCACCGATGACGGTGATCTTGTTTCTCATGTCTCCTCCTGGATCGGGTTGATGAACTGGACCTGAGGGGGGCGGCACGCCCCCCTCATCCCGCGGAGCCGCGGGGCCGGTCTAGACCTTGACCAGCTCGGGCTCGGTGGAACGTGACTCGACACGAAGATCGAGCGGCACGTACGGCCGCTGCGCCTCGCCGGTGTAGATCTGGCGCGGCCGGCTGATTCGGGCGCGCGGGTCTTCCCGCATCTCCTTCCACTGGGCGATCCAGCCGGGCAGTCGGCCGAGGGCGAACATGACGGTGTACATGTCCGTCGGCAAACCCATCGCGCGGTAGAGGATGCCGCTGTAGAAGTCGACATTCGGGTAGAGCTTGCGCTCGAGGAAGTATTCGTCCTCGAGAGCGATCTCCTCCAGGTGCTTGGCGATCTCGAGCAGCGGATCGTCGATCCCGAGCTCGCCCAGCAGCTCGTCGGCCGCCTTCTTCAGGATCGTCGCCCGCGGGTCGAAGTTCTTGTAGACCCGATGGCCGAAGCCCATCAGGCGGAAGTCGTCGTCCTTGTCTTTCGCCTTGCCGACGTATTTCTTGTAGTCCTTGCCGTCGTCGCGAATCATCCCGAGCATCTCGATGACGCGCTGGTTGGCGCCGCCGTGGAGCGGCCCCCAGAGCGCCGCGATGCCGGCCGAGACGGCGGCGAACAGGTTCGCCTGGCTCGAGCCGACGACGCGCACGGTGGCCGTCGAGCAGTTCTGCTCGTGATCGGCGTGCAGGATCAGCAGCAGATTGAGCACCCGGTCCATCACCGGCGACACGTTGTACGGCTCGGCCGGTACGGCAAAGAGCATGTGCAGGAAGTTCTCCGTGTAGCTCAGGTCGTTACGCGGGTAGACGAACGGCTGGCCGACAGACCGCTTGAAGGAGTAGGCGGCGATCGTCTTGGCCTTGGCCAGCAGCCGGATGATGTTGAGATCGACATCTTCCGTCTCGCCCGCCCGTGTATAGAAGGCGGAGAGGCTGGCCACCATGGCCGACAGGATCATCATCGGGTGGGCGGTCGGCGGAAAGTCGTCGAAGAACTTCTTCAGCGACTCGTGGATCATGCTGTGGTGGGTGAGCTGGTCGCTGAACGTCTCCAGCTCGCCGCGGGTCGGCAGGTGCCCGAAGATCAGCAGGTAGCAGACCTCCTCGAAGGTCGCCGCCTCGGCCACCTCTTCGATCGGATAGCCGCGATACCGCAAGATCCCCTTCTCACCGTTGATGAAGGTGATCGTGCTCCGACACGAGCCGGTGTTGCCGAAGCCCGGGTCGAGGCCGATCGCCCCGGTCCTCGGCCGCAGCTTGGTGAAGTCGATACCGACTTCGTTCTCGGTCCCGACCAGCACCGGGAACTCGAACTCTTTACCCTCGAGAACTAGCTTGGCGTCCATCGCGTCTCCTCCTCCGCAGGTCTGGCTCTCCCTCCGCTTCTCGGTGAGCATCGTCGCGAGCGGCGAAACCGCACCCGGCGCTTCACGCCTCCGTCGTTGCGATCTCGGTACTGGCGACCGGCGATCCCGGCGGGCGGGCCGGAGTGCCTATCGTTGTTAGTTAGTTGGTGCCACACCTCGGGCTCGTACACAACGCTCGGTGAGGTAGCTTCGGCCGCGGCGTTCGCCACTCGCCGGGGTGGCGATCGACAGCCCGAGCGCGGCAGAATAGGAGCCGAACGAGCCGGGAGATGCCCAGAAGCTACGACGCCATCATCATCGGGGCCGGAATCATCGGCTGCTGTACGGGGTTCGAGCTCGCCAAGCGCGGCTACCGAACGCTCAACCTCGACAAGCTGCACGGCGCCGGCTACGGCTCGACCGCGGCCTCCTGCGCGATCATCCGCTTCCACTACTCCACTCCGGACGGTGTGGCCCTGGCGCGCGAGAGCTACTACCACTGGCTCGACTGGGGGCGCTATCTCGGGATCGTCGACGAGCTCGGCCTCGCCCGCTACGTCAACACCGGCTGCCTCGTGTTCAAGACCGAGAAGAACGAGCATCTGCGCAAGGTCATGGCGAGTCTCGCCGAGCTCGGCATCGCCTACGAGGAGCTCGACGCCGCCGGGGTCCGGGACCGTCTGCCGGGTCTCGACACCCGCCGCTTCGGGCCGCCGGTGAAACGGGACGACGCTCGGTTCGGTGAGCCGACCGGCGACTCCATCGCGGGCGCCGTCTACATCCCGGAGTCGGGGCTGATCAGCGATCCCCAGCTCTCGTGCCACAACGTCCAGCGGGCTGGCGAGGCGCGGGGCGGAGAGTTCAGGTTCCACGCCGAGGTCGTCGAGGTCCTGAGGCGGGGCGGGCGAACCGCCGGAGTGCGCCTCGCCGACGGCGCCGAGCTCGAGGCGCCGGTCGTGGTCAACGTGGCCGGGCCGCATTCGACCCGGATCAACCGCATGGCCGGCGTGGAGCGCTCGATGCGAATCAAGATCCGGCCGGTAAAGCACGAGGTCTGTCACGTACCGGCGCCCGGCGGCTCGAGCTTCGACGAGCTCGGCACCATCATCTCGGACGACGATACCGGCGCCTACCTGCGACCCGAGGCGGGCGGACACCTCCTGGTCGGCTCGCAGGACCCGGAGTGCGACCCGCTCGACCGAATCGACGATCCCGACGACTACAGCCGCGCCTTTACCGACCAGTGGTTCACCCAGGTCGAGCGCATGGCGCAGCGCCTCCCCGACCTGCCGGTGCCGATGCGGCCCAAGGGCGTCGTCGACCTCTACGACGTGACCGACGACTGGCTTCCGGTGTACGACCGGTCGGAGCTTCCCGGCTTCTACATGGCCGTCGG
>JAHEKO010000487.1 GCA_024638355.1 Acidobacteriota bacterium | reverse complement strand
CGACGACTTCGCCGTAGCGAGCCTTGACGTTGCCCGCCCCGACCAGGCTCTCCAGCGAGGCCAGCAGCTCGGGGGCCATCTCGACCCGGAAGCGGTCCTCGGGCACGATCTTGAGCTTGCGGCCGTCGAGGTCGAGCTCGAACTGCACCGGCACGTCGCCCTGGTGCTCGACCAGGAAGTCCCGCAGCTCGAGCATGGTCGACACCGAGACGTTGCCCGACAGCCTCAGGTCGAGACTCTCGATCGGCTGCTCTTCCGGCTCGATGAGCTGCACCTCCTCGACCGTCAGCTCGCCGCCCGAGCCGCGATCGCGCACGACCCCCTTGAGCAGAACGACCTTCTCCTCCGCCAGCAGCTTGCCGTAGCGCGAGAAGGGTTCGGCGAAGACCGCCGCCGGCAGCGTGCCTTCGAGATCCTCGAGAACGAATCTGGCCATGAAACGGCCGGCGTTGGGGCCCTGCCGGATCTTGTTGGTGCGCAGCCGGGTGACCAGACCGCCGAGCGTTACCGGCCCTTCCGTGCCCTCGCGCACGCTCTGGGTGGTGTGACTGGCGAGCCGCTCGAGCTGCTCGCCGAACTCGCTCAGCGGATTGCCGGTCAGATAGAGGCCGAGCACCTCCTTCTCGTGGCTCAGCCGCACCCGATCGGGCCACTCCGGCACGGCGACGTCCACCTCCGGCTCGGGCATCGCATCGGCGCCGAAGAGCGCGTTCTGCCCCTGGGCGGCGTCGCGCTGGCGGCATTGGGCGTAGTCGAGGATGCGGTCGAGCGACGACGCCAGGGCCGCGCGGTGCGCTCCCAGGCTGTCGAAGCTGCCCGACTTGGTCAGGCAGTCGAAGACCTTGCTGTTGAGAGCCTTGAGGTCGACCGCGCAGGCGAACCCGGCCAGGCTGGTGAAGCGACCCGCCTTCTGCCGCGCCACCAGGATGGCCTCGACCGCCGAGCTCCCGACGCCCTTGACCGCCCCGAGCCCGAAGCGAATGGCGTCGCCGACGACGGTGAACGCCCAGTTGCTCTCGCCGACGTCCGGGGGCAGGACGGCGATGCCCATGTCGCGGCACTCCTGCACGTACTTGGCGACGTTGTCCTTCGAGGACATCTCGGAGGTCAGCATCGCGGCCATGAACGCCACCGGATGGTGGGCCTTCAGGTAGGCCGTCTTGTACGCCAGCATCGCGTAGGCGACGCTGTGGCTCTTGTTGAAGCCGTAGCCGGCAAAGGGCTCGATGTACTCCCAGAGCTCTTCCGCCTTGCGCCCGTCGACGCCGCGGCCGACCGCCCCGTCGACGAACTTCTGCTTGAGCTGCGCCATCACCTCGGGCTTCTTCTTGCCCATCGCCTTGCGCAGGATGTCGGCCTCGCCGAGGCTGAAGCCGGCGACCTCGACCGCGATCCGCATGACCTGCTCCTGGAAGGCGATGACGCCGTAGGTCTCCTCGAGCAGCGGTTTGGTCTCGGGCAGGATGTAGCGCACCTTGCGCTTGCCCTGCTTGCGCTGGATGTACTCCTCCACCATGCCGACCGACAGCGCGCCGGGGCGGTAGAGCGCGTTGAAGGCCACCAGATCCGAGAAGCGC
This sequence comes from Acidobacteriota bacterium, assembly GCA_024638355.1. GTDB lineage: Bacteria > Acidobacteriota > Thermoanaerobaculia > Multivoradales > JAHEKO01 > JAHEKO01. The sequence goes on along the minus strand of JAHEKO010000487.1, from coordinate 1,646 downwards.
GACGGCTGGGCGCGCCGCAGCAGATCCTTCATGCCGCCCGACTCGAACTGGAAGATGCCGTTCGTACGGCCGGCGCAGAAGAGCTCGAAGGTGAGGGCGTCGTCGAGCGGCACCAAGTCGAGGTCGAGCTCCTCGCCCTGATGTTGGAGCGTCTGCAGGGTGTCGTCGATGACCGTCAGCGTGCGCAAGCCGAGGAAGTCCATCTTGAGCAGGCCGAGGTCTTCGACCACGTCCTTGTCCCACTGCGTGACCACCTCGCCGCGGCTGGTCTTGCACAGCGGCACCAGCTCTTCGATCGGCCGCGGCGTGATGACGACGCCGGCCGCATGCAGCGATGCGTGGCGGGTGAGGCCTTCGAGCCGTTCGCCGACCTCGACGATCTGCTTCACCTCGGGATCGCGCTCCACTTCGCGGGCCAGGGAGTCGACCTCGCGCGCGGCTTCGCTGAGCGAGCGCGTCATGTCGGGGATCATCTTGGCCACGCGGTCGATCTTGGCGTAGGGCGTGCCCATCACCCGGCCGACGTCGCGCAGCACCGCCTTGGCGGCGAGCGTTCCGAAGGTGATGATCTGCGCCACCTTGTCGCGCCCGTACTTGTCGCTGACGTACTGGATCACGTCGCCGCGGCGACGCATGCAGAAGTCGATGTCGATGTCGGGCAGGCTCACCCGCTCGGGGTTGAGGAAGCGCTCGAACAGCAGGTCGTACTGCAGCGGGTCGATGTCGGTAATGCGCAAGCAGTAGCTGACCAGCGAGCCGGCGGCCGAGCCGCGCCCCGGACCCACCGGAATGCCCTTGTCGCGGGCGAAGCGGATGAAATCCCAGACGATCAGGAAGTAGCCGCCGAAGCCCATCCGCCGGATGACTTCGATCTCGGCCTCGAGGCGTGCCTTGTAGTGCTCCTCCGAGAAGCGTTGGAGCACCTGCGCCTGGCGCCGGCGCAGCTCGCCGAGCCGTTCCTCCAGGCCCTCGCGCACCACCCGCTCGAAGTAGGAGTCGATGTTCTCGCCGGGCGGCAGCGGGAACTCCGGCAGATGGAAGGTGTCGCTGCGAATCTCCAGCTCGCAGCGCTCGGCGATCGCCAGCGTGTTCTCGATCGCCGCCGCGTCGTCGGGGAAGGCCGAGAACATCTCGTCGCCGGTCTTCAGATAGAACTGGTCGCTCGCGTACTTGAGCCGATCGGTGTCCTCCAGCGCCTTCTGCGTGCCGATGCAGAGCAGAACGTCGTGGGCGAAGGAGTCCGATTTCTTCAGGTAGTGGCAGTCGTTGGTCGCCACCAGCGGCAGGCCGTCCTGGCGCGCGATGCGGCGCAGCACCTCATTGCACTGGCGCTGCTCCGGAATGCCGTGGTCTTGAAGCTCGAGGTAGAAGTTACCCTCGCCGAAGATATCCAGGTACTCGCGAGCGATCGCCCGCGCCTCGCTCTCCTTTCCGGCGACGATCTGCTCGTTGATCTCCCCCTTGAGGCAGGCCGACAGCCCGATCAGCCCTTCGGAGTGACTGCGCAGGAACTCGCGGTCGATTCGCGGCTTGTAGTAGAAGCCCTCGAGGTAGGAGCTGGAGGTCAGCTTGATCAGGTTCCGGTAGCCGGTCTCATTGCGCGCCAGCAGCACCAGATGGTTGTTCCGCGCCCGGCTCCGATCGCG
>JAHEKO010000486.1 GCA_024638355.1 Acidobacteriota bacterium | reverse complement strand
TTTTGAACAGTTCGCGCGCTGCCTGGCGGTCGTCGCGGTCGTCGCGGTCGCGACGATCGGCTTCGCCGCCGCAGCCGAAAGCGAGGCGCCCGAAGCCGCACCCACCCCGCAGACCGAGCAGGCGGCGCTGCAATCCGGCAAGGTCGTTCACATCGACCCGCAGACGGGGCGCAAGATCGCGCTGCCGTCGGAGGCGCAGAAAGCCGCCGCACGAGCTCATCTGCAGGCGATGGCCAACCGCTCCTCGGCGGGGCTCTTCGAGACCGCCAGTCCCCGGAGCGGCGTGATGGTCAACCTGCAGGGTCGGCTCCGGCTCGCGACCGTGGTGACCGTCGATGCCGAAGGGCAGGCCACCGCCCAGTGCACGACCCGCCTGCCGGCCGCGCCGGCCGGCGACGCGGAGGAGGCCAGGAGTGAATAGCCTCCGACGCTCCCCGATCCGCCCCCTCGCCGTCGCCGCCCTGGCGCTACTCGCTCTTGCCGCCGGCGCCCACGGCGCCTCCACGGTGACCGTGGTCAACCAGGACGGCCCCGGCGAGGGATTCAACGATCCGACGCCGGCCTCGCCGGTCGGCGGCAACACCGGCACAACGCTCGGCGCGCAGCGCCTGATCGCCTTCGAGTTCGCCGCCCAGGCGTGGGAGGACTTCCTCGACAGCAGCGTCGAGATCTTCATCGGCGCCAACTTCGATCCGCTCTCCTGCGGCCCGACCTCGGGCGTGGTGGGCGCGGCCGGCACCACGACCGTGCATCGCGACTTCGCCAACGCGCCGGTGGGGAATACCTGGTATCCGCAAGCCCTGGCCAACAGCCTGGCCGGCGGCGACCTCGATCCGTCCAACCCGGACGTCGGCGCCACCTTCAATAGCGACATCGACGACGACGATCCCAACTGCCTGACCGGCATCACCTGGTATCTCGGCCTCGACGGCAACAACGGCAACGACATCGACCTGGTCGACGTGGTGATGCACGAGATCGGCCACGGCATCGGCTTCGCCAGCTACGTCGACGAGACCAACGGCCAGCGCTTCCTCAACCGGATGGACATCTTCTCGACCTTTCTCGAGGACCACAGCTCGGGGAAGACCTGGGGGCAGATGAACAACCAGCAGCGCAAGAACTCGGCCAAGGACACCGGAGATCTGCATTGGGTCGGAGCAGAGGTGGTCAACGCCTCCGGCGGGCTGACCGCCGGCGTTCACCCGTCGGGTCACGTGCAGATGTACGCGCCCAACCCGGTGGAGCCCGGCTCGTCGGTCTCGCACTGGGACACGGCGGTCGCGCCGGACGAGCTGATGGAGCCGTTCATCACCGATCCGCCGATCCAGATGATCGGTCTGGCCGCGGAGGCGATGCTCGACGTCGGCTGGAACGGCGGCGGCACGGGCCCGGTCTGCGGTGACGGGACCAGGGAAGGCGGCGAGGAGTGCGACGGTTTCGATTTCGGCACCGAGACCTGCGGCAGCAACGGCTGCACCGGTGGTTCCCTCACCTGCACCTCGAGCTGCACCATCGATACCTCGACCTGCACCGGCTGCACCACTTGCGTGCCGACGCACAGCAAGGAAAAGGGACCGCGCTGCAGCGACGGGCTCGACAACGACTGTGATGGACTGATCGACGGCGCCGACCCCGACTGCTAGGGTCCGACGTCGCCGGAGTACCCCGAGGCCGGGCGCGAGCCCGGCCTCGTTTTCTCGACGCCTCGCCAGGTCAGAATCGGTAGATCATCGACCACTGCGCCCGCAAGCTCGTGCCGTCGTCGAGATCCAGGTAGTCGGTCTCCCACCATGAAAGCTCGACACCGGTCTGGAGCACGGATCGGATGTCGTAGATCACGTTGGCCCAGATCGACCGATTGCGGTCGCGGGCGAAGGGCGGCAGGGTCGCGGCGTCCGGGTCGTCGAAGCCGGCGCCGATCGATGCCAGGATCCGCGGCCAGCGCGATTCGAGCGCCAGCCAGCCGCCCACGGCCTCGACCTCCCGCTCGTTCAACCGATCGATTCCCTGCCCGATGCCTCCGAGGTAGTCGTCGAGGTTCCGGCCCGACCAGGCTTCGGCAAGAAGAGTCCACCGCGAGCCCAGAGCCAGCTTGACGTCGAGGTTGATCGAGCTCGAGTCGAATTCCAGCACCGGCATGCCCATCCGTTCCTCGAGCTCTTCACGGCCGCGATGGGCGGAGAGCCCGATCGAAGAGGCGCGCCCGGCCCGGGTCCAGTCGCGCCCGACCGCGACCTGCACGGTCGGCACTCCGGCGTCGGCCCCCGAGTCGCCGGGCTCCACCTGGGCGAAGTCGTCGCCGATCGTGCGCGACACCGCCGCGGCCAGCCGCCAGAACCCACTCGCGTCGCCGAGCGTTCGTGTGACCCGCACCTGGGGCCGGCGGTAGCCGATGTTGCCGACCCACCAGGCGACCGGGTAGTTGAGCATGGTCGGCACCAGCGGCGAGATCAGATCCGCGCTCTGACCGGCGAGGACCTTCCAGCTCCGGTCGGGCCAGTCGAGCTCGATGTAGGCGTGCCGGAGCTGCGGCCGGTTCTTGTTTTCGGCGCCGCCGCCGTAGAAGTCGATCTCCACCCGGCCGTTGATCGCCAGGCCGGCATCCTCGTCGCGGCGCACCCGAACGCCGAGGCGGGTCTGACGCGCGGTCATGTTGAAGTGATCGTGCTCTTCGATCACCGACGGCGACGTCACCCAACGGGCGAAGTTGCCGCTGTCGATGGTGTCCGAGTCCCACGAAGCGTCCATCTTGATGTAGCCGTGGAAGTCGAAGTGGACCTTGGGCTTTACCGCTTCCGCCTGGCCTTCGGCCGGTGCTTCCGCGCCTGTCGTCTCGACGTCGGCTACCGCCCCGGCGCATGGGACGAGGAGCGGCAGCGACAAGAAAACAAGAACCCTCGAGGTGGGCATCGGGTCTACCTCCCAGCCCACTCTCGCAGGGAGGTGACCGGCGAAATACACCCTATCGAGTGGGGGCCACCCGACACCGATGGGGGGAGCGCCCCGGCCGGAGTTACCCGTGCCTTCGAAGCTCCGAGCCACGCCGGTCGACGGACCCGCCGACCGGGTAGGGAGCGGCTACCGCGCGCGGGTATTCCGCTTCTCGCGCGGAAGATCTAGCTTTCTACAAGGCGCTGCCCGGAAGGAGGCGATGGTGATGCGAAGCCGAGTCCACATCGACGACATGCGGCAGATTCTGCTCTACCTGGCGCTGATCCTCGGCC
>JAHEKO010000485.1 GCA_024638355.1 Acidobacteriota bacterium | reverse complement strand
AGAGATAGTCGTCCACGCGCTGTTCCGACCACGCCTTCGCCCACGCCGTGACGATCGCGAACAGCTCGTCCGCCTCGGGGAGATCGGCGGGCGGCTCGTCCTGCTCGGCCAGCTCCTCCGGTAGGGACTCCGAGACCGACTCGTATTCGGCCGGCGGCGGAGCGGGCGCGGCCTCCTGAATCACGGGCTCCGTTGCGGGCTCGTCCTCTTCCGCCGGAGCCGCCGGCGCTTCGGGCAGCTCGATGCGGAGAGCTCCCGCTTCGGGCTGTGACTCGCCGGTGGCGGCGGCCGGGGGCTCGGCGACCGGCTCGGGCGCCGCGGAGCCGAGAAGCTCGCGCAAAGCGTCGTTCTCCTCGCGCAGGGCGGCCACCTGATCGCTGAGCTCGAGCCGCTGTCGCTCGGACTCGGCCAGAAACAGCTCCGCGGCCCGCAGGACCGCGGTGGTGTCGTCCACCTGCGCCCGCCACTCGTCGGCGGCCGCGAGCTCTCTTTCGCGCGCGGCGGCCAGCTCGCGCTCGAGCTCCTCGCGCGCGGCCTCCGACGCGTCGAGCGCTGCCTGGAGCTCCTCGTCCCGCCGAGGCGACGGCTCTTCGGTGGCGGTCGTCGGGGCGACGTCCTCCGCGGCGGGCTCCGAGGCGGGCGCCACCGGCGGCTCGACCGCAGGCGCGACGGGAAGAGCGGGCGGAGGGGCGGGCGGCGTCGCAGTTGGAATCGTGGGTGGAGCCGCGGTGTCCGGGGGCGGGGCGCTCTCTCCCTCGGGCACGAGCAGCCGTAGCGCCACCCATCCCACCTGCTCGTCGGGGAGCCGAACTCGCGCCCAATCGCCTCGAGATTCGAGGAGAGTCATCCGCCGACCCGGCGGCAGGCAGCGCACGGGCGCCTCGGCCCGGCTCGGGCCGGGACGCACGTTGAGGCAGGGCTCCGACATGGCGACGAACTCCTTCTCCACCGGGGCCGACTGCGCGGCGGCGGGAATGGCGCTCGCCGCGGCGAGGGCGACGGCGAGCCCCAGGGCCCCGCCGAGGACCCGGGCGCGGGGTCGGGGCGGCACGAAGCGACGACTCACGACGGTCTCGGGTGCTCTCAAGCAGCTCTCTCCTCTACTCCTCCGACCAGGTCGGCACCCGCCCGGGCGTCCACGGAGCGCCCGCCGCTTCGGCGTCCGCCTCCAGTTGGGCGAGATCGGTCTCGATCGCGCCGCTCAGGCGCTCCAGCAACCCGCCGAAGGCCTCGGTCGCGATGTCATAGGCGGCGCGGTGGGTCTGGGTGGGGCGGGCGGTCGACGTCCACTGGCCGTAGACGATGCGCTGGACTCGCCCGACGATCGACGGCGAGGTCGGCTCGTTGCGCTGCGCGACCGTCCGATCGCCGCGAAGCTCGACGTCGACGTCGCGGAGCGCGCTCTCGATCGTCCGTGCGCGCTCGGCGAGCTGCGGCGAGGCCGCCGGCGTGTCGTCGAGCGCCGCTTTCAGGAATTCGATCCGCTCGTACGCCTCGTCGAGGGCGCGGGTGGCACCGAGCACCGCGCGCTGGAGCCGGGCGGTCTTCTCATGGAAGGCGAGCAGCGAGTCGCGGTCATCGGCCCCCAACGTGGCGAGTCCCAGCGGCCTGGGCGTGAAGGTCCGCGGCTCGCCGAGCGGGACGAGCTCACCCCCGACTCGCTTGGCGAGCGATACCTCGTACTCGCCGGGCGCCGCCATCGGCCCGGTCGGCGGACTCCGGAAGGGGTTGTCCATCGGAAACGGCGTCAGGCTCGTCGGAGTCGCCGGCGGGTAGCGCAGGTCCCAGGCGACGCGGTGGAAGCCCGAGCCGGTCGGACCCGTCACCCGGCGCACGACAGTGCCGTCGGAGTCAGCGACGGTGAGGACGATGGCCGGGTCCTCTTCGCGGTCCTCGGCGCGCAGCGCTTCCCAGGTCGGATAGGGATTGTCGCCGCCCTCCTCGGCGATCTCCTTCTCCTTCTCACGGCGCTGCTCGCGCAGCGTCTCGAGGCCGTCTTTCAGGTAGTAGGTGAAGACGGCGCCGAAAGGCGGATTGGGCGCCGCGTACCAGCTCTCGCCCTGGAAGGACTTGCCGCGCAGCGCCAGGGGCGAGCGAACCATGTACATCCAGGGATCCTTGACCGGAAAGAGCGTCGCCTCCCGCTCGAGCGTCGCCTCGCTGATGCCGCGCAGCGGCGAGTAGTCGTCGAGCACGTAGAAGCCGCGGCCGAAGGTGCCGAGGACGAGATCGCTCTCGCGGCGCTGGATCGCCAACCCGCGCACCGCTACGGTCGGCACGCCCCCCTGGAGCTGAATCCACTTGCCGCCGCCGTTCTGGCTGAAGAAGACGCCGAACTCGGTGCCGACGAAGAGCAGCATCGGATCGACGTGGTCTTCGGCCAGGCTGTAGGTCGAGCCGCGCTCGGGAAGTCCTTCGACCCTCGCGCTCCAGCTACGGCCGCGGTCGGTGCTCCTGAGGACGTACGGCTTGAAATCGGCGTTCTTGTGGTTGTTGAAAGCGGCGTAGACGGTATCCGGGTCGTGCAGCGAGGCGATGATGTCGTTGACGTAGGTGCGCGCCGGCACGCCCGGGAACGAGTCGACCGCGCGCCAGTTGGCGCCGCCGTCCTCGGTCACCTGAATCAGGCCGTCGTCGGTGCCGACGTAGATCAGCCCCTCGACCAGCGGCGACTCGGAAAGCGCCACCAGGTTGCCGTAGAAGGACGTCGAGCGGTTCTTGGAGACCGCGTCGACGCTCCAGACCCGGCCCATCACGTCCAGCTCGTTGCGATCGATCTGACGCGTCAGGTTGGGGCTGATCGGCTCCCAGCTGTCGCCTCTGTCGTCGCTGCGGAAGAGCCGGTTGGCGCCGTAGTAGAGGCGGGTGTGCGAGTGGGGGCTGATGATCAGGGGCGCGTCCCAGTTGTAGATCAGCGGCGGATCGTCCTTTTCCGGCATCGGGGCGATCACGACCTCCTCGCCGCTCCGGTGGTCGTAGCGCACCAGGCCGCCGTACTGCGACTGGGAGTAGATGATGTTCGGGTCCTCGGGATCGACGCGGGTCTGGAAGCCGTCGCCACCGGTGGTGACGAACCAGTCGGAGTTGACGATGCCGTGAACGCTGGTTGTCCGCGCCGGCCCGCCCAGGGTGAAGTTGTCTTGCGTTCCGCCGTAGACCCGGTAGAACGGCTCGCCGTTGTCGACCTCGACCTTGTAGAACTGGGTCACCGGCAGATTCGTCATGAACT
>JAHEKO010000484.1 GCA_024638355.1 Acidobacteriota bacterium | reverse complement strand
CTCGGCAACTACATCTTCAGCGGCCTGCAGACGCGCAACTTCCACGCCGTCCTGGTGGGCTGCGTGGCGGCGGCGGCGCTCGCCATGGTCCTGGACGCGCTGATCCGCGTGCTCGAGGCCGCGGTCGCGGCGCGCCGGAGGGGCCGGGTGATCGGCTGCCTCGCCATCCTCGGGGCGCTCTACCTCTATGCCGGGGCGACGCTCTTCGCCGGCGCGGCCGGCGGCGGCCGGAAAGCCGAGCTCTCGATCGGCGCCAAGACCTTCACCGAGCAGTACATCCTGAGCGAGCTCATCGCTCTCCAGATCGAGCGTCGTACCGGCGTCGACAGCCGCGCCGTTTCGTCGCTCGGCTCGACCGTGGCGTTCGACGCGCTGCGCGCCGGCGAGATCGATCTCTACGTCGACTACAGCGGCACCATCTGGGCGACGCTGATGAAGCGCGACAGCATGGGCGCGGGCCGCGCCGAAGTGCTGCGCGAAGTCGAGCGCTACCTGGCCGAAGAGCACGAGGTGGCGGTGCTCGGCGCGCTCGGCTTCGAGAACTCCTACGCGCTGGCGATGCGCGCGGATCGTGCCGCCGGGCTCGGCGTCGAGACCGTCGCCGATCTGGCCCGGGTCGCGAGCGGCCTCGAGATCGGCGGCGACTACGAGTTCTTCAGCCGCTCGGAGTGGAGGGCGCTCGAGCGGACCTACGGCCTCGCCTTTCGCGCGCGGCGCAGCATGGATTCGTCGCTCATGTACGAGGCGCTCGTGGCGGGCGAGGTGGACGCCATCAGCGCCTTCTCGACCGACGGCCGAATCGCCGCCTACGACCTGCGGCTGCTCGCGGACGAGCGGGGCGTGATTCCGCCGTACGATGCGATTATCCTGGTACGCGAAGAGCTGCTCGCCGAGCGCCCCGAGGTCGCGGCGGCGGTGGGCGAGCTCGCTGGGCGGATCGACGAGACCACCATGCAGCAGCTCAACCTGGCCGTCGATCGCGACAAGGAGTCTCCCGCCGCGGTGGCGGCGAGGTTCCTGGAGGGATTGCCATGAGAGTGCACAACTTCGGCGCCGGACCCGCGACGCTGCCGTTGCCGGTGCTGGAGCGGGTACAGGCCGAGCTTCTCGACTATCGCGGCTCGGGGATGTCGATCCTCGAATCGAGTCATCGGGGTCCCCACTACGACGAGGCCCATCGCCAGACGATCGCGGACCTCAGGAAGCTCGTGGGCGGCGCCGAGGATCACGAGGTCCTCTTCATGGCCGGCGGCGCCCGTACCCAGTTCAGCGCCGTGCCGATGAATCTGCTCGGCGGCGGGCGGGCCGACTACCTGACCACCGGCCGTTGGAGCGAGATGGCCCTCGAGGCGGGGGGCCGCTACGGCGAGGTCCGCGAGGTGTGGACCAGCGAGGCGGACGGCTACGATCACGTTCCCGACGAGGGGTCGGTGCGGATCGAAGAGGGAGCCGCCTACGTCCACTACACCAGCAACAACACCATCCGTGGCACCCAGTATCCCTACGTTCCCGAAGTCGGCTCGGCGCCCGTGGTCTGCGACATGTCCTCGGACATTCTGAGCCGGCCGCTCGACGTCGATCGCTTCGGCGTGATCTACGCCGGCGCGCAGAAGAATCTGGGTCCGGCGGGCGTGACGATCGTCCTGGTGCGTCGGGACCTTTTGGAGCGCTCGCCCGCCGACCTGCCGGAGACGCTCAGCTACCGGGCGATGGCGGCCAAGAGCTCGCTGCTCAACACGCCGCCGGTGTTCGCCATCTACGTGGTCGGGCTGGTGCTCCAGCACCTCGAGCGGAACGGCGGTCTGGCCGCCGCCGAGGCGCGCAATCGCGACAAGGCCGACCTCCTCTACGGGGCGATCGACGCCTCGGGCGGCTACTACCGCGGGCATGCTCGGGAGGGCAGCCGCTCGTGGATGAACGTCACCTTCCGCCTGCCCAGCGAGGAGCTGGAGAAGGAGTTCATCGCCGCGGCCGCGGCCGCGGGTCTGGTCGGGCTCAAGGGGCATCGCTCGGTCGGCGGCATTCGCGCGTCGCTCTACAACTCGCTCGAGCTCGCGGCGGTCGAGGCGCTGCTCGAGCTCATGGCCGAGTTCGAGCGCACCCACGGATAGCCCCGATGACCCGACTTCTCAGAACGCACGAGGCAGTGGGGGGCAATGCCCTCTGATGTCCGGCGACTGGCTCTCCGATCCCGAGTTCTGGAAGTACGTCAGCATTCCCTTCGTCGCCGGCGTCGTCGGTTGGGCGACCAACTGGGTGGCGGTGAAGATGACCTTCCTGCCCACCGAGTACGTCGGCCGCCGACCCTTCGGCTGGCAGGGGATCATTCCCTCGAAGGCGCGCAAGATGTCGGCGATCTTCGTCGACACTTCGATGGCGCGGCTCGGCAACCTGAACGAGCTGTTCGAGGAGCTCGGGCCCGAAGTGATCGCGGGTCAGATCAGCGACTGGGTCGCTCCCAACCTCAAGGAGCACACCGAGCGCCTGGTGAGCGAGGCGCATCCCGAGCTGTGGGAACGGCTGCCGGACGTCGTGCGGCGGCGCATCTACATCCGCGTGCACGAGGCGCTGCCCGAGCTGGTCGAGCAGCTGGTCGACGAGGCCGGCTCCCAGATCACCGAGATGATCGACTTCAAGCAGATGATCACCGAGCGCCTCGAGGGCGACAAGTCGCTGCTCAATCGGCTTTTTCTCGAGAGCGGCAGCAAGGAGTTCGAGTTCATCATCCGCTCGGGCTTCTACTTCGGCTTTCTCTTCGGGCTGGTCCAGCTCGCGGTCTGGTACTTCGCGCCGAGCTGGTGGGTGCTCCCCACCTTCGGCCTGATCGTCGGCTACGCCACCAACTGGATCGCCCTCAATCTGATCTTCAGGCCGCTCCATCCGCACCGGATCGGACCGTGGACCGTCCAGGGCCTCTTCCTCCAGCGCCAGGCCGAGGTCGCCGGTGTCTGGTGCGGCCTGGTCACCCGCGAGATCCTCACGGTGCGGGCGCTCGCCGAGTCGATGCTCAAGGGCCCCGAGTCCGAGCGCCTGGAGGAGATCATCCGCCGCAACATGGAGCCGCTCGTCGACGAGTCGCTGGGCGCCGCCGGCGTGGTCGCCGAGCTGGCTCTCGGTGACGAGGGCCTGGAGGAGCTTCGTGCCGAGGCCGCCGAGATCGCCGTCGAGATCTCGATCGCGCCGTTCGACGACCCGCTCTTCAACCGCGACCGCGCCGCGGTCGCCGAGCGCTT
>JAHEKO010000064.1:4033-13038 GCA_024638355.1 Acidobacteriota bacterium | reverse complement strand
GACGCCGAGGAAGCTGCCTCCCAGGAGGATGGTCGCCGCCATCCAGACGGCGATCATCTTGCGCTTGCCGATCTGGGCCGCGTGCACGGCGAGCGCCATCGTCAGACTGCTGCCGATGAGGATCGCGGTGTTGATGCCGCCCAGGACGATGTCGAGCTCGCGGCTGCCGGCGGCGAAGGCGTCAGGGTTGGCCGCGCGGTAGACCAGGTAGGCGCAGAAGAGGCCGCCGAAGAAAAGCACCTCGGTCGCCAGGAAGACCCACATTCCGAAGAACGCGGCTTCGTTCTGCTGCTCGTAGGAGTCGAAATGGTGCGCCAGGCCCGGCGCGTGGACCTCAGCCATGCTCCGGCGCCTCCCGCGAGCTCACCGGCGGCGCTCCGCCCCACGACTCGCCCGATTCGCCGCCGCCGCCCGGAGTGTCGGGCAGGTAGCCGTAGGCGTCCCAGTCGACGGTCGGCGGCTCGTCGAAGTTGTGCGTCGGCGGTGGCGAGTTGGTCGTCCATTCGAGCCCGATCGCGCCCCACGGGTTGTCACTGGCGCGCTCGCCGTAGCGCATCGACCAGAAGAGGTAGACCAGCGGAATCAGGTACCCCACGCCGAGGATGGTCGCCCCGGCCGAAGACATGACGTTCAGCACCTGAAACTCCTCGGGATAGACGTGGTAGCGGCGCGGCATGCCGAGGTAGCCGAGCAGGAACTGCGGGAAGAAGGTCAGGTTGAAGCCGACGAAGATGATGATCGCCGAGAACTTCGACCAGAAGATCGGATAGAGGCGCCCGGTGATCTTCGGCCACCAGAAGTGGAGGCCGCCGAGGTAGCCCATCATCGCGCCGCCCACCATGATGTAGTGGAAGTGCGCGACCACGAAGTAGGTGTCGTGGACGTGGATGTCGATGCCGAGCGTGGCGAGCATGACGCCGGTGAGGCCGCCGATCGTGAAGAGCCCGATGAAGCCCATCGCGTAGAGCATCGGCGTGTCCCAGGAGACGCTCCCCTTGTACATGGTCGCCGTCCAGTTGAACACCTTGATCGCCGACGGCACCGCCACCAGCATGCTCAGCACCGAGAAGACCGCCCCCGCGTAGACCGACTGGCCGCTGGTGAACATGTGGTGTCCCCAGACCAGGAAGCCGAGCACCGCGATCGCCACCGAGGCGAAGGCGATGAACTTGTAGCCGAAGATGCGCTTGCGGGTGAAGGCGGTGATCAGCTCGCTGATGACTCCCATCGAGGGCAGGATCATGATGTAGACCGCCGGGTGGGAGTAGAACCAGAAGAGGTGCTGGAACAGCACCGGATCGCCGCCCAGCGCCGGATCGAAGATGCCGATCCGCAGCAGCCGCTCGGCCGCCACCATCAGAATGGTCACGGCGACGACCGGGGTGCCGAGAATGATCACCAGGCTGGTCGCGTAGTGCGCCCAGACGAACAGCGGTAGCCGGAACCAGGTGAGCCCCGGCGCCCGCATCCGGTGGATGGTGACGATGAAGTTGAGTCCCGTCATGATCGACGAGAAGCCGGTGATGAAGACCCCGAGCGCGGTGGCGATGACGTAGGAGTTCGAATAGGTGGTGCTGTAGGGGGTGTAGAAGGTCCAGCCGGTGTCGACGCCGCCCTGGGCGACCGCCCACATGGTGAAGGCGCCGCCGATGGTGTAGACGTACCAACTCGCCAGATTGACCTTGGGGAAGGCCAGATCCTTGGCCCCGATCATCAGGGGAATCAGGAAGTTGCCGAGCACCGCCGGGATCGACGGGATCAAGAAGAAGAAGATCATCAAGATCCCGTGCATGGTGAAGAGGCGGTTGTAGGTGTCGGGCTGCACCAGGTCGCCCTGCGGCGTCGCCAGCTCGAGGCGGATGCCGACCGCCATCAGGCCGCCGATGGCGAAGAAGACGGTGATCGAGAAGAGGTAGAGGAGCGCGATCCGCTTGTGATCGCGCGTCAGCAACCACGACTTCACGCCGTAGTCGGCATTCAGGTAGTGCCGGCGCCTTCCGAAAGTTTCAGCTGCTTCGCTCATTCATCTTGCCCCAGGGACTTGATGTATTCGATCAGGAGAACCAGCTCCTCCTCGTCCACCTGTCCCTGAAATGTCGGCATCAGTGCCTGGTAGCCCTTGACCAGCTTCGCCCGCGGCTCGAGGATCGACTCGCGCAGGTAGTTCTCGTCGGCGATCACGGTCGTCCCGTCGGCGAACTCGCGCTCATTGCCGAACACTCCGTCCAGCGACGGGCCGAGAGCTCCCGCTTCGTTCTTGTGGCAGGTGTTGCAGGTCTTCTCGGCGAAAACCTGCTCGCCGGTCTTGGTGAGGGCGGTCTGCGGCTGGCCGCCGGCCAGCCAGCTCTCGTAGTCGGCCGGCTCCATGGCGAAGATCCTGCCCCCCATCAGGGAGTGCTCCGCGCCGCAGTACTCGTTGCACAGCAGCCGGTAGGTGCCTACCTTGTCGACCTCGAACCAGAGGTTCGTGTAGCGCCCCGGCAGCACGTCCATCTTGACCCTGAACTCGGGCACCCAGAAGGAGTGGATGACGTCCTCGGAGGTCATGATCAGCTTGATCGGCACGCCCACCGGCACGTGGAGATCGTTGATCTCGCGGTTGCCCTGGGGGTGCTGGAACTTCCACATCCACTGCTTGCCGGTGGCGTAGTACTCCACCGCGTTGGCCGGCGCCCGGCGGGCCTTGAAGTAGACGTCGGCGCCCCAGGCGAACATGAACAACAGGATGCCGAGCGGGATGATCGACCAGACCAGCTCGAGCCATGCCGGCGCCTGCTCGCGCTGGCCGACCTCGTCGTGGTGACGGCGGCGGTAGCGAATCGCGAAGTACGCGACCAGCACCGCGACCAGGATCGAAAAGATGGTGGCGATGCCGAGGCCGAAGAAGTAGATGGCGTCGACCTCGCGGGCGATCGCCGTCGCGCGGTCGGGAAACAGCGGAATCTGATCGGGCCAAACGCTCACAGCGAGGCTCCCGCCGCCTGGCCGCGAAGCCTGTCGCGCCGCAGGCTCAAGGCGATGAAGGCGCCCATCACGAGCAGCGTCAAAGCGCCGCCGGCGCGAATCAGGTTCATCGTCGCGGCGGTGTAGCGGCCGGTCGTCGGATCGTAGGTGAAGCAGTAGAGAAGCACGGTGTCGAACGCCGTGCCGATCTTGTTGTCGGCGGCCTCGACCATCGACAGGCGCAGATCCCGGGCCGGGTACTCGACCCCGGGGAAGTAGCGGGCGACGGCGCCCTCCGGAGTGAGCACCACGATCGTCGAGACATGGGCGAACTCGCCGGTCTCCTCGTTGTAGCGATAGCGGAAGCCGATGGTGTCCATCAACGTGGCGACCGCCGCGCTGTCGCCGGTCAGGAAGTGCAGTCCGGCCTCGGTCTCGGGCCGACCGTAGCGCTCGACCGCCGCGGTTCGCCGCCCGCTCGCCTGCTCGGGCCCCTCGGTCGGATCGAAGCTCACGGCCAGAACGTCGAAGTCGCTGCCGGCGTCGAGGGGAATCGCCTTCAGGCTGCGGAACAACCCTTCCAGCACCATCGTGCAGAGCATCGGGCAGTCGTAGTAGACGGGAGCGAGCAGGAGCGGCTTGTCGCCCAGGTAGTCGCCGAGCGTCACCGCGTTGCCTTCGTGGTCGGTGAAACGCAGCTCGCTCGGCACCTGGGCGCCGATCTTCTGGTCGAGCCCGACGCGCTCGAGCTCCGTCGGCAGCTGGTTCTGAGCCACCGCCGCTCCCGCCACGAGGAACGCCAGCAGACACAGGAGACCCATGGCTGCTCCCGCTCGCCCCGGGCCTCGAGGCTCAACGCGCAGGATCTCTTTGCGGGCACTCATGACCCGTCTTCCCCTGCCGCCGTCGTCATCTCCTCTCCCGTCACGCCTCCCTCCGCCTGCTCTTTCGAGCCTGTTTCCAGCGCCCCTGCCGCCATCAACTCCATGGCGCGCTCGATCGGTACGCGGGCGATTCCGCCGCCCTCGTCGATCCAGTTGTACCCAGTCAAGAATTCGTCCTCTTCGGCGCGCAAGATGCGCAGGTCGTCGGTCGGATCGGTCTGCAGCCGAGGCTCCGGCGGCAGCTCCTGAACGCGCGCCTCGGGCAGCACCGGCGGCGGCGGATCGCCGGCGACCATCCCGGCGCGCAGGCCGAGCGAGAGCCACCACATCAGTACGCCGAACACCACGACGATGAGGGCCAGGACGACCCCCGTGTAGACGATCCCCTTGAGGCTGACCTCGCGGTCGACCCCGGCTTCGTACTGCCGATCGTGGCCGTCACTCACCGGGCAGCGCCTCTTCGAGGTTGGGATCGTTCACCGGTATCAGGGCGTGGCGCCCGAGGAGATTGAAGACCGTCGCCAGCCACAACCCGCCAAGGCCGACCACGGTGGTCAGATCGAGCCAGTGGAGGGCGAAGCCGTCGTGGTGGAAGGCCGGTCCGACCTGCCAGTAGAGGTCGACCCAGCGCATCACGAGCAGCAGCGTCGCGACGATCGCCAGGCGGCCCGCGTTGCGCTTCAGGTCGCGCGACAGCAGCAGCAGGAAGGGCAGGAAGAAGTGGAGCACCGCGATCACGATGCCGACGATCTTCCACCCGCCCTGGATGCGCTCCACGTACCAGGTGATCTCCTCCGCGAGGTTCCCCGACCAGATGATCAAGAGCTGCGAGACCGCGAAGTAGGCCCACAGCATGACGAAGGCGAAGAGGAGCTTGCCGTAGTCGTGGAAGTGGCGCTGGGTGAGCGCCCGCGACATCGGCTCGCGGCGCGACAGCCAGAGCGCCACGGGAATGACGAACGCGAAGGCCGCGACGCCGTGGCCGCCGACGAAGTAGATGCCGAACAGCGTCGAGTACCAGAGCGGATCGAGCGACATGATCCAGTCGACCGCCGCCAGGGTCGAGATCACCACGTAGATGCCGAGGCCGGGACCCGCGAAGTTCTGCATGCGCCGGGCGAGCCGCGGCTCGCCGGTGCGATCCTGCCTCAGCGATCGCGAGCAGATGAGCCAGGTCAATCCGCCGAGGACGACGAAGTAGGCGACAAAGCGGGCGGTGAAGAACGGAACGTTCAGGTAGTGGGTCTTTTCCTGGAGCTTCGCGCTCGCCGCGACCGCCTCGGGATCGGCCCAGCGGTAGATGTGGGGCAGGCCGAGCAGCACCGGAATGAAGAGGATCGCCAGCAGCGGCAGGGTCTTGGCGGCGGATTCGAGCACCCGCCGGACCATCAGGCCCCAGCCGCCGCGAGAGAGGTGGTGGAGCGTCATGACGGCGAACGAGCCGAAGGCGACCCCGGTCCACAGCAGCCAGGCGACGAGGTAGGACTGCACCGCCTGGGCCTGGTCGAGCAGGGCGCCCAGGAGCGACAGGACGATCCCGGCGCCGCCGATGATCCAGAAGCGGCGCTCGAGTCGGCCGAGCTCGGCGGGAGCGCGCCACGACGAGGCGTCGATCACGAGTGCCCCTCCTCTTCGGCCTCGGCGCCGCCGTCCTCGGCGGGCGCCGCGCCTCCCGCGATCCGCGCGCGCTCCTCGGCGCTGAGCAGCTCGGCCGGCACCCGCCGGCTCATCTGCAGCGTCTTGATGTAGGCCGCCACCGCCCAGCGGTCGGCGGGCTTCAGCAGCGGCGCATAGCTCGACATCTGGCCGAAGCCGTTGGTGATGACGTTGACGAAATAGCCCGGCTGGGTTTCGACCAGCCGCTGGTCGTGGAACGAGTTCGGTTGCTTGTAGCCGCGCTGCACGATCATCCCGCGGCCGTTGCCGAGCCGGTCGTGGCACGGCGAGCAGAAGGCGTCGTAGCGGTTGCGGCCGCGCTCGAGCAGCTCGAGATCGACCTCGACCGGGAAGTCGGCGACAAACGCGCCGGTCTCGTCCAGGCCGGTGTAGTAGCCGGCGTCTTCCCGCAGGTGGCCGCGCGCCACCGTTCCTTCGACCAGCGGGAGCGAGGCGGCGCCGCCGGCGAAGAAATCGCTCGCCTCGAGCGGCTCGTACCTCGGCTGGTCGTGCATGTCCTGCCGGCAGGAGATCGACAGCAGCGCGATCGCACAGAGAAGTGCGAGTCGCCGCGGACCGGTCGATAGGAGGTCAGTTCTCGACTTCATAGACGCCGATCGGATCGAAGCCTTCCAGGAACTTCCGGGTCCCTTCGCGGTCGAACGCGGGGTCGAGCTTCTTGATGCACAGGAAGTAGCGATCTCGCGAAGCGAGGGCGAAGCGCTCCTCGTTGAACAGCGGATGGTAGGGCCGGGGCAGGCCATTGAGCGCCAGCATGCCGAGCACCGCGCTGAGCGACGCCACGAGCACCGTGCACTCGAAGGTGACGGGAATGAAGGAGACCCAGCTGTTGAGCGGCCGGCCGCCGATGTTGAGCGGGTACTCGATCACCGAGACCCAGTACTGGAGAAAGAAGCCGCCGAGAGCGCCGAGGATGCCTCCGATGAGCACGATCAGCGGTAGCTTGGAGTGGTGGTGGCCGAGCGCCTCCGAGACCTCTTCGATCGGATAAGGAGTGAAGGCGTCGACCAGGCGGTAGCCGTCCGCGCGCGATCCCTTGGCGGCTCGCAGCAGCTGGTCCGAGTTGTCGAACTCGGCGACCAGACCGTATAGACCTACTCGGCGGCCGGGATCCATCAGCTTTCCGCCTCCTCCTTGGGCAGGATGGTGCGCATCTCGAAGATCGAGATCATCGGCAGGAAGCGCAGGAACAGGAAGAGGAGGGCCAGGAAGAGGCCGATGGAGCCGATGAAGGTCGCCCAGTCCCAGAATGTCCCGGAGTACATGCCCCAGGACGACGGCAGGAAGTCGCGGTGGAGGCTGGTCACTACGATGACGAAGCGCTCGAGCCACATGCCGACGTTGACGAACATGGCCACGATCCAGGCCACGACCGGCGTGGTGCGCACCTTGCGAATCCACAGCAGCTGCACGACCAGGATGTTGCAGAGGATCAGCGCCCACCAGTGGTAGCGGTACGGTCCGGTGATCCGGTTGAGGATCATGAACTGCTCGTACCAGTGGCCGCTGTACCAGGCCATGAAGATCTCGATCAGGTAGCCGTAGGCGACGATCAGGCCGGTCGCCAGCATCACCTTGCACATGTTCTGGATGTGCCGGATGGTGATGAAGTCGTGCAGGTTGAAGATCGCGCGCAGCGGAATCGCCAGGGTCAGCACCATCGCGAAGCCCGCGAAGATGGCGCCGGCGACGAAGTAGGGCGGGAAGATCGTCGCGTGCCAGCCGGGTACCTGGCCGACCGCGAAGTCGAAGCTGACGACCGTGTGGACCGACACCACCAGGGGCGTCGCCAGCCCGGCCAGCAGCAGATAGGCGGTTTCGTAGTTGTGCCAATGGGCGGCCGATCCGCGCCAGCCCATCGCGAGCACGCCGTAGATGCGCTGCGAGAAGCCCGACGTCGCTCGGTCGCGGAGGGTGGCCAGATCGGGGATGAGGCCGACGAACCAGAAGAGGAGCGACACCGTCGCGTAGGTCGAGACCGCGAAGACGTCCCAGATCAGCGGGCTACGGAACTGCGGCCACATCCCCATGGTGTTGGGGTAGGGGAGCAGCCAGTAGGCGAGCCAGGGGCGGCCGACGTGAATCAAGGGATAGAGCCCGGCGCAGGCGACGGCGAAGAGCGTCATCGCCTCGGCGAAGCGGTTGATCGAGGTCCGCCACTCCTGGCGCAGCAGCAGCAGGATGGCGGAGATCAGGGTGCCGGCGTGGCCGATTCCGATCCACCAGACGAAGTTGATGATGGCGAATCCCCAGCCGACCGGGTTGTTCAGACCCCAGATGCCCGTGCCTTCGACCACCAGCTTGGTGAGCGCCATCAGCAGCAGCATGACCAGCGCGAACGAGCCGGCGAAGGCGAAGTACCACCAGCGCGGCGTCTTGCGGAAGACGATCTCGCCGATCTTGTCGCTGACCGTCGCCGAGGTGTGCCCCGGCGCGATCACCGGCGGCTTGGCCGGCAGCGCCCGATCGTCAACCGACATGGTCGTCTCCGTGGTCGCCGCCATGCGGCCGCGAGGAGCCGAGCCCCTCGCCCGGGTTGGTGAGCTTGGCCAGGTACGTTGTTCGCGGCCTGGTGTTGAGCTCTTCCAGGATGCCGTAGTTGAGCTTCTCGGCCTTCCAGCGCGAGACCTCGGACTCGGGGTCGCTGACGTCGCCGAAGGCGATCGCCTCGGTCGGGCAGACCTGCTGGCACGCGGTTCGGACCTCGCCGTCGCGCAGCTTGCGGCGCTCGGTGCGCGCCTCGATGCGGGCGGTGTTGATCCGCTGCATGCAGTAGGTGCACTTCTCCATGACGCCGCGGCTGCGCACCGTGACGTCGGGGTTGCGCATCATCTCGAGCGACGGGGTCTCGAAGTCGCTGTAGAGCAGGAAGTTGAACCGCCGCACCTTGTAGGGGCAGTTGTTGGCGCAGTAGCGCGTGCCAACGCAGCGGTTGTAGACCATGTTGTTGAGGCCTTCTTCGTCGTGCACGGTCGCGGCGACCGGACAGACGATCTCGCACGGCGCCTGCTCGCAGTGCATGCACATCACCGGCTGGTGGTGTACCTCCGGCTCGTCGAGGGCGCCGGCGAAGTAGCGGTCGATCCGGATCCAGTGCATCTCGCGGCCGCGCGCCACCTGGTCCTTGCCGACCACCGGGATGTTGTTCTCCGACTGACAGGCGATCACGCAGGCGTTGCAGCCGGTGCAGGCGCCCAGATCGACCGCCAGGCCCCACTGATAGCCCTCTTGCGGCCACGGCGGAAAGAGCGCCTGCTCCGGATCGGGCGAGTGCCCCATGTGGTGGACGAACTCGGGATCTTCCTTGTAGTGGGCCAGGGTTCCGGTGCGCACCAGGTGGCGCTTCTCGGCCTCGCGCCCCTCGAGCTCGATGTTGCTGTGGAGCTGGGTCGAGGCGAGCGCGTAGCTGCCGGCACCCGCGGTGACCGAAAGGCCGGTCGCGAGCCAGGGCGAGTCCGACGCGCGCAGTGCGTAGGCGTTGAAGCCCGTGCCCTCGCCCAC
>JAHEKO010000064.1:0-3933 GCA_024638355.1 Acidobacteriota bacterium | reverse complement strand
TGCCACTGGCAGAATTCGGAGGTCTCGTCCTCGTAGAGCGAGAGCCGGACGCGCCGGCCGACCTTGAGCATCGCCTCGGAAAAAGCGAGCTCCGCGGGCGCGTCGTAGACCGGGTTGCCGCCCAGTATCATCAGGACGTCGACCTCGCCGGCGTTCATGTCGTTCACCAGCTCGACGATCGACGCCAGCTGATCGACGGGCTCGGCCTCGACCGGCTCGACGTGGCGGACCGTCGACCCGACGTTGCGGAGCGCCTCGTTGATCGCGTGGCAGAGAACGTGGACCTCGGGGGCCGCGTGCTCGCCGGGGATGACCACCGAGCGGCCCGGGTGGCTGCGCAGATCGTCCGCGGCGGCGGCGATCCAGGCGGATCGCGCTCCTTCGGAGGCGGCGGCGCCGTCTCCTCCGGTCACGCCGAGGGCGCCGGCGAGTTCGGCGGCCACGGCGGCCACTTCGGAGCCGCGCACCGGCAGGCGATGATCGGCGAGGGTTCCGGCGAGGGTCGGCGCGCTCTCCACCGAGTAGAGCCGGCTCATCGAGCTGTGGCCCTTACGGATGCGGCGCAGCCGCGCGAAATCGCGCGCCAGCTTGAGGCTGCCCGGGCCCTCGGTCACGAAGTCGGCGTCGAGGGCGACCACGATCTCGGCGGCGCTCAGGTCGTAGTGGGTCTCGACGGTCGTTCCAAAGGCCGCGCTGGCGCCGGCCCGCGCCGAATGCCGGCCGGCCGGCTCGTACTGGTGCCAGCTCGCGCGCGGGTTCTCGCCCAGCACGCGGCGGATCATTGCCGCCAGCGTCGGAGAGGTCACCGTGCCGGTGAGAATGCGCAGTCGCGCTCCGCCCAGCGCGCCCAGCGCCCGGATCGCCCGCTGCATCTCCTCGAAGTAGGCGTCCCAGGTACGGATGCGCCCGAGCTGGCGGACCACCTGCGAGCGATCGGGGTCGTAGAGCCCGAGGATCGAGGCCTGGGCGAAGAGATCGGTGGCGCCGGTGCCCGCCGGGTGGTCGGGGTTGCCCTCGACCTTGGTCGGTCGCCCCATGTGGCTCTCGGCCAGGACGCCGGTGGCGTAGCCGCCATGCACGAAGCTGGTGGCGTAGTGCAGCGGCTTGCCCGGTACGAGGATCTCGGGCTGGTCGATGTAGGGAACGATCTTCTCCGGCGGCTGCTGGGTGCAGGCCGTCAGGCCGCCGAGCGCGAGCGAGGCGCCCGCCAGCTGGAGGAAGCGCCGGCGGTCGACGCCTTCGGGCCAGGCGGCCGCCTCGCGCGGGAACTCGCGGTGAATCAGCTCTTCGAACTGCGCCGAGCCCGCGATCTCCTCGAGGCTGCGCCACAACTCGCGGCCGCGCTCGCCGTCGAGCCTGCGGCGCAGATCGTCTAGCTCCAGCCGGGGCTCCTGGGCGCCACCCTTTCGGTCGCTCATCGATGGCACGTCGAGCAGGTCACCTTGCTGTTGATCTCGTGCTCGGCTACCAGCCGTGCGCCCTGCTCGGGGTCGGTCGGCTTCCAGCCCATGGCGTAGATGGCCGATAGCGGCCGCACCTGCTCCTCCGGGTTGCGGTGGCAGTCGAGGCACCACTCCATCTGCAGCGACTCCGCCTGCATGATCAGCGGCATCTTGTCCACGCGGCCGTGGCAGCTCTCGCAGCCCACACCCTTCGACACGTGGATCGCGTGATTGAAATAGACGTAGTCGGGCAGGTCGTGCACCCTCTGCCACTCGATCCGCTGACCGGTGCGATAGCTCTCGCGCACCTGGGCGAGCATCGGACTCTGGTTCCAGATCAGGTTGTGGCAGTTCATGCAGGTCGCGGTGGGCGGAACCCCCGCGAAGGCGGACTCCTCGGCGCCCCAGTGGCAATAGACGCAGCTGATGCCGAGCGCCGCGGTGTGGTGGTCGTGGCTGAAGGGAATCGGCTGCTGCAGCACGATTCCCTCTCCGGTGGCGTAGGACGACCGACTCATGAGCAGGAGCAATCCGATCCCGCCGGCCACCAGGAAGAGGCCGCCGAACATCCAGACCCGGGAAAACGTGTTGGTACTGCGGTGAAAAATCTGCGCCATGGCTGCCTAGCGCTGCCCCTCCAGTCCGGTGAACTTACCGAAGTGGAACAGGGGGCGCAAGGCGCAGATTGAGAAAGGCATAAAGTGAGGCGGGAGCGCCGGTCGTCCGGCGTCCCCGCCCCCCGCTCCCAACCTCCCGCCTCACCAGGAACGGCTAACTTGGATTTGAAGAAGCTCGCGATACATCCTCTCTTTTCGCCGTCGGTGGGCGGTCGGTTGCGCTGATAGAGTCTCCAGCTGCGAGATGCCGGAAGAGTCCAGTACGAGCCGCGAGGCGGAGCCGCGCGACCTGGAGAAGGAGGTCGAAGGCGGCCTTCTGCGCGGAATCGTCGGCCTCTTCATCGTGCCGCTGCTGGTCGTGGTCCTCTGCGTCGCGGTCTTCGTAGGCTTCGGCTGGATCGCCTACGAGCGGCAGACGATCACCGGCTACCTCAACGATCTCCGCTCGGGTTGGCGGTCGACCCGTGCCCAGGCCGCCTACGAGCTCTCCAAGGTGCTGCTCGCCGACCCCCAGGCTCTGCAAGAGGAGCCGGGGGCGAAGGACGAGCTGCTGCGGATCTTCGGAGAGGTGGAAGACCCGGAGATTCGGCGCTATCTGATTCTGGTGCTCGGCTACACGCGCGACCCGGCGGCGGTTCCGGTTCTGACGGCCGCGCTCGACGGCGCCGACAGCCAGACCCGAATCTACCTGCTCTGGGCGCTCGGCACCGCCGGCGACACGAGCGCCGTACCGGCTCTCGTAGAGGGCCTGGCCGATTCGGATCCCGGGATTCGCAAGACCGCCGCCTTCGCGGTCGGCGAGCTCGGCGATCCGGCGTTGCTGGAGCGACTGGAGCCCCTGCTCGCGGATACGCAGGCCGACGTGCGCTGGAACGCGGCGCTGGCGGTCAGCCGGCTGGGGAGCGACGCCGGAGTGCCGGTGCTCGAGCGGATGCTCGACCGGCGCCTCACCTCGGCGGTGCCCGAGATCACTCCCGAACAGCAGCAGGAGACGATGATCGGCGCGATCCGGGCGCTCGCCGTGGTACGAGGCACCGAAGCCCTGCCGCTCCTCGACGACCTCGCCGAGCACGACCCCAGCCTCAAGGTCCGCCAGGCCGCGATCGAGGCGCGCAAGGCGATCGAGGCGGGCTAGCCTCCCGCGCCGACCCCACCCCCTCGGGTGGCCGCGGGCTACCACCCGGGCAGGTATCCCGTTAGGATCGGCGCGCCGACAAACTCTCAACCTGCAAGCGACGGGAATGCCCCGCGACCAGAGGAGCGAAGACATGATGAAGAACTCAGTGATGATCTTGGGTGCGCTCGCCGTCGTGCTGCTCGCGGCCTGCGGTGGCGGTGGCGCCTCCGACGATGAGGTGGCCCAGGGGCTTCAGGAGTTCCGCAGGACCTGCGCGACCTGCCACGGCCAGAACGGCGAGGGGATGCCGCGGCTGGGCAAGGAGCTGTTCAACAACGAGTTCGTCCAGAGCAAGAGCGACGCGGAGCTGATCGCCTTCCTCAAGGAGGGGCGCCCGGCGACCCATCCCGACAACACCCGCGGCGTCGACATGCCGCCCAAGGGCGGCAACCCGGCGATCACCGAAGCCCAGCTGGGGCTGATCGTCGCCTACATGCGCTCGATTCAATAGCGCCGGGCCGGCGTCAGGAATCGGCGCGGGCGGCCAGCCGGTAGAGCGTGCGACCCGAAGGGTGGTCGAGCGACTGGACCACGTAGTCTTTGCGGGTGCCCTGGTAGAAGTCGCTGATCAGGGTTCGCTGACCGAACCTCGAGATGATCACGTGGTGACGGTTGCGGCTCATCTCGTGCGCGAAGGCCTCGTCGATCATGCCGAAGGGATTGGGCGTGGCGACCTCCCAGAGGCCGACGAACTCGC
>JAHEKO010000483.1 GCA_024638355.1 Acidobacteriota bacterium | reverse complement strand
AGTTCATGACGAATCTGCCGGTGACCCAGTTCTACAAGGTCGAGGTCGACAACGGCGAGCCGTTCTACCGGGTCTACGGCGGAACGCAAGACAACTTCACCCTGGGCGGGCCGGCGCGGACCACCAGCATTCACGGCATCGTCAACTCCGACTGGTTCGTCACCACCGGTGGCGACGGCTTCCAGACCCGCGTCGATCCGGAGGACCCGAACATCATCTACTCCCAGTCGCAGTACGGCGGCCTGGTGCGCTACGACCACCGGAGCGGCGAGGAGGTCGTGATCGCCCCGATGCCGGGCAAGGACGATCCGCCGCTGATCTACAACTGGGACGCGCCCCTGATCATCAGCCCCCACTCGCACACCCGCCTCTACTACGGCGCCAACCGGCTCTTCCGCAGCGACGACCGAGGCGACACCTGGGAGCCGATCAGCCCCAACCTGACGCGTCAGATCGATCGCAACGAGCTGGACGTGATGGGCCGGGTCTGGAGCGTCGACGCGGTCTCCAAGAACCGCTCGACCTCCTTCTACGGCAACCTGGTGGCGCTTTCCGAGTCGCCGCTGGTCGAGGGGTTGATCTACGTCGGCACCGACGACGGCCTGATTCAGGTGACCGAGGACGGCGGCGCCAACTGGCGCGCGGTCGAGTCGTTCCCGGGCGTGCCGGCGCGCACCTACGTCAACGACATCATTGCCTCGCTGCACGACCCGGATACCGTCTACGCCGCTCTCAACAACCACAAGAACGCCGATTTCGAGCCGTACGTCCTCAAGAGCACCGACCGCGGCCGCAGCTGGAGCGCGAGGGTCGAAGGACTGCCCGAGCGCGGCTCGACCTACAGCCTGGCCGAGGACCACGTCGACCCGATGCTGCTCTTTGTCGGCACCGAGTTCGGTGTCTTCTTCAGCCAGAACGGCGGCGGCGAGTGGATTCAGCTCCAGGGGGGCGTGCCGACCGTGGCGGTGCGCGGACTGGCGATCCAGCGTCGCGAGAGCGATCTCGTCCTCGGTACCTTCGGCCGCGGCTTCTACGTGCTCGACGACTACTCGCCGCTGCGCGGCATCAGCGAGGCGATGCTCGAGCGGGAGGCCACGCTCTTTCCGGTCAAGGATCCCTTGATGTACATGGTTCGCTCGCCCCTGGCGCTGCGCGGCAAGTCCTTCCAGGGCGAGAGCTGGTACGCCGCGCCCAATCCGCCTTTCGGCGCCGTCTTCACCTACTACCTGAAAGACGGGCTCGAGACGCTGCGCGAGCAACGCCGCGAGAAGGAGAAGGAGATCGCCAAGGAGGGCGGCGACAATCCCTATCCCGCCTGGGAAACGCTGCGGGCCGAGGACCGGGAAGAGGACCCGGCGATCGTACTGACCGTCGCCGATCCCGACGGCAACGTCGTGCGCCGGCTGACGGGGCCGACCGGCTCGGGCTTCCACCGCGTCGCCTGGGACCTGCGCTACCCGCCGGCGACTCCGACGAGCTTGACGCCGTTTTCGATGGACAACCCCTTCCGGAGTCCGCCCTCTGGGCCGATGGCGGCGCCCGGCGAGTACACGGTATCGCTCGCCAAGCGAGTCGGCGGTGAGCTCGTCCCGCTCGGCGAGCCGCGGACCTTCACGCCCAGGCCGCTGGGCCTCGCAACGCTCGGTACCGACGATCGCGACTCGCTGCTCGCCTTCCAGGAGAAGACCGCTCGGCTCCAGCGTGCCGTGCTCGGCGCCACCCGCGCTCTCGATGAGGCGTACGAGCGGATCGACTTCCTGAAAGCGGCGTTCGAGGACACACCGGCGGCTCCGCCGGAGCTCGGCGACCGCGCACGAACGATCGAGAGCGGGCTCCGCGACCTCGATGTCGAGCTCCGCGGCGATCGGACGGTCGCGCGGCGCAACGAGCCGACCTCGCCGTCGATCGTCAGGCGAGTCCAGCGCATCGTCTACGGCCAGTGGACGTCGACCGCGCCCCCCACCCAGACCCACCGAGCCGCCTATGACATCGCGAGCGAAGCCTTCGGCGGGGTGCTGGAGCGCCTGAGCGGCGCGATCGAGACCGATCTCGCCCAGCTGGAGGCGGACGCCGAGGCGGCGGGCGCCCCGTGGACGCCCGGGCGGGTGCCGACCTGGTCGGAGGAGTAGAGGAGAGAGCCGCTTGAGAGCACCCGAGACCTTCGTGAGTCGTCGCTTCGTGCCGCCCCGACCCCGCGCCCGGGTCCTCGGCGCGGCCCTGGGGCTCGCCGTCGCCCTCGCCGCGGCGAGCGTCATCTCCGCCGCCGCGCAGTCGGCCCCGGTGGAGAAGGAGTTCGTCGTCGTGTCGGAGCCCTGCCTCAACATGCGTCCCGGCCCGAGCCTGGCCGGGCCGCCCGTGCGCTGCCTGCCGCCGGGTCGGCGGATGACTCTCCTCGAATCTCGAGGCGATTGGGCGCGAGTTCGGCTCTCCGACGAGCAGGTGGGATGGGTGGCGCTACGGCTGCTCGTGCCGGAGGGAGAGGGTGCCCCGGCCCCGGACACCGCGCCTCCTCCCGCGATTCCAACTGCGCCGCCGCCCGCTCTTGCCGCCGCGCCTCCGATCGAGCCCCCGTTGGCGCGCGACCCGGAGCCCGCCGCGGAGGACGTCGCCCCGACGACCGTCGCCGAAGAGCCGTCGCCTCGGCAGGACGAGGAGCTCCAGGCAGCGCTCGACGCGTCGGAGGCCGCGCGCGAAGAGCTCGAGCGCGAGCTGGCCGCCGCGCGCGAAAGAGAGCTCGCGGCCGCCGACGAGTGGCGGGCGCAGGTGGACGACACCACTGCGGTCCTGCGGGCCGCGGAGCTGTTTCTGGCCGAGTCCGAGCGGCAGCGGCTCGAGCTCAGCGATCAGGTGGCCGCCTTGCGCGAGGAGAACGACGCTTTGCGCGAGCTTCTCGGCTCCGCGGCGCCCGAGCCGGTCGCCGAGTCCCCGGCCGCCGCCACCGGCGAGTCGCAGCCCGAAGCGGGAGCTCTCCGCATCGAGCTGCCCGAAGCGCCGGCGGCTCCGGCGGACGAGGAAGAGCCCGCAACGGAGCCCGTGATTCAGGAGGCCGCGCCCGCTCCGCCGCCGGCCGAAGACGAGTCGGTCTCGGAGGCCCTGCCGGAGGAGCTGGCCGAGCTGGACGAGCCGCCCGCCGATCTCCCCGAGGCGGACGAGCTGTTCGCGATCGTCACGGCGTGGGCGAAGGCGTGGTCGGAACAGCGCGTGGACGACTATCTCTCCTTCTACGCCGAGGCGTTC
>JAHEKO010000063.1 GCA_024638355.1 Acidobacteriota bacterium | reverse complement strand
TCGATGGCGCACTTCTCTTTGAAGCAACGGTCACCCTTGAGAAAGAGCTTCATGCGTTCACGGCGGCAGAGCCGGCAGACGGAACCTGTATATCTAGCCACTTGATTCTTCTCCCTCGCCGCGGCTCAGACCCGGCGCTTCTTTCTCGGCCGGCAGCCGTTGTGGGGAATGGGGGTCACGTCGCGGATCGACTTGACCTCCATGCCCGCGGCGGCCAGCGAGCGGATCGCCGACTCGCGCCCGGCGCCGGGGCCGCGCACCTCGACGTCGACGGTCCGCATGCCCATGTCCCGCGCCAGCGAGCCGGCGTTCTTGCCCGCCACCTGGGCGGCGAACGGGGTGCCCTTGCGGGAGCCCTTGAAGCCGATCCGCCCGGCCGACGACCAGGTCAGCACGTTGCCTTCCGGATCGCTGATCGTGATCAGCGTGTTGTTGAAGGTGGCCTTGATGTGAACCAGGCCGTGCGGAACGATCCGCTTTTCCTTCTTCTTCTTCTTGTCCTTGCCGCCTGATTGTTTCGCCATGATTCGTCCTTACTTCTTGACCTGCTTCTTGCCCGCGATCGCCATGCGGCGGGGACCCTTCCGGGTTCGGGCGTTGGTCGACGTCCGCTGCCCGCGCACGGGCAGACCGCGGCGGTGCCGAACGCCGCGATAGGAGCCGATCTCGATGAGCCGCTTGATGTTCTGGCTGATCTCCTTGCGCAGATCGCCCTCGACGCGGCCCTCCTCGGTGATCACCTCGCGGATCCGGCGCGCCTCGTCTTCGGTCAGATCCTTGACCGTGGTCACGGCTTCGACGTTGGCCTTGGCCAGCAGATCGAACGACCGCGAGCGGCCGATACCGTAGATATAGGTCAGCCCGACCCACACCTGCTTGTTCTGGGGGAGATCGACTCCTGCAATTCGTGCCATGTCTCTAGTGCCTCAGTGTGTTCAACTTCCTAGCCCTGGCGCTGCTTGTGCTTCGGGTTCTCGCAGATCACGCGCACCACGCCTTTGCGGCGGATGATCTTGCACTTCGGGCACATCTTCTTGACGGATGCTCTGACTTTCATGATGACTCTTCCCTTTGCTCGCGCCGCTCTCGGCGCCTCATCCCGCCGCCGCCGCCGTCCGCGACGGCTCGCAGCCGAGAATCATCGGCCCTTCTTGGGTAACCGCGACGGAAAACTCGAAATGCGCCGACAGCGAGCCGTCGTCGGTTCTCGCCGTCCAACCATCGGGGTCGAGCTTGACCCCGGCACTGCCGGCATTGACCATCGGCTCGATCGCTAGCACCAGCCCCGGCTTGAGCCGCGGGCCCTTGCCCGGCGCACCGAAGTTGGGGACCTGCGGGTCTTCGTGCAGGGCCGCTCCGATGCCGTGACCGACGAAGTCGCGGACGATCGACAGCCCGCTCGTCTCCACGTGGCGCTGGACCGCGGAGCCGATGTCCGATAGCCGGCCGCCCGGCTGGATCGCCGCCACCGCGAGCTCGAGCGAGCGCCGCGTGGTCTCCAGCAGATGCCGGGCCTCCGGCGAGATCTCGCCCACCGCGTAGGTGCGGGCCGCGTCGCCGTAGTAGCCGTTCTGCAGCACGCCGCAATCGATGCCGATGATGTCGCCCTCTACCAGCTCGGTCTCCCCCGGAATGCCGTGGACGATGACGTCGTTGATCGACGTGCAGAGCGTCGCGGGGAAGCCGCGGTAGTTGAGGAAGGCGGGCGCGGCGCCGGCGGCGCGAATGATCCGCTCCGCCTCGCGGTCGAGCTCGCCCGTGGTGACGCCGGGGCGCACCATCCCATCGAGGTGGTCGAGCACCCGGTGCACGAGGCGGTTGGCCTCGTACATCAGCTCGATCTCGCCCGGGCTCTTGAGCACCATTACGCCGTCACTCCGAAGAGGTCCGCGATATCGGCCTGGACCTGCTCGATGGTCTGATCGCCGTCGATCGACTCGAGAATTCCCTGCGTCCGGTAGCGATCGATCAGCGGCGCGGTCTGCTCGCGATAGACACGCTGGCGATTGCTGATCACCTCGCGGGTGTCGTCGGCGCGCTGGCGCGCGAGCGCCCGCCGAATCAGCTTTTCCTCGGGGACCTCGATCAGGACCACCATGTCGAGCGTGCGCGCCTGCCGGGCGAGAATGGCGTCGAGCGTCTCCGCCTGGCCGAGGGTGCGCGGATAGCCGTCGAGCAGGAAGCCGTTCTGGGCGTCCTCGGCGGCCAGGCGCTGTTCCATCACGTCCGCCATCGTCGCGTCGTCGACCAGCGCGCCCGAGTCGAGGATCTCCTTCACGCGCAAGCCGAGCGCCGAGCCGTCGGCGACCGCCTGGCGAAGCATCTCGCCGGTCGATATCGCCGGCACCCCGAGCCGCCCGCAGATCAGCTCCGCTTGCGTGCCCTTGCCCGAGCCGGGCGGGCCGAGCATCACCGCGCGCAGTCCGCTCATCGCGTCACCGCCGGCCACGGATCCTCCCGCGCTTCATGAAGCCGTCGTAGTTGCGCATTACGAGCTGCGACTCGATCTGCTGAACGAAGTCCATCGCCACGCCGACCACGATCAGGGTCGAGGTGCCGCCGAAATAGAAGTTGATGCCCATGCCCTGGGTGAACCAGGCCGGCAGGTTGGCGTCGAGGGTGGCGCCGATCATCGGCAGACCGTCGACTTTGATGCCGCTCAGCAGGAACTCGGGCAACACCGACACCGCCGACAGGTAGAGCGCGCCGACCAGCGTCAGCCGCGTCAGAATCCGATCGATGTACTCGGAGGTGCGCTTGCCCGTGCGAATGCCCGGAATAAAGCCGCCGTACTTGCGCAGGTTCTCGGCCGTATCCGCCGGGTTGAAGATGATCGACACGTAGAAGTAGCAGAAGAAGATGATCGCCGTGACGTAGAGCACGTAGTGCAGCGGCTGGCCCCAGGAGAGCGACTGGGCGATCGCCTGTAGCCACTCGTTCTGGAAGAGGCCGGCGATCGCCGAGGGCAGCGTCACGACCGAGCTGGCGAAGATCACCGGGATCACGCCGCCGGTGTTGACCCGCAGCGGCAGGTAGGTGTTCTGCCCGCCGTAGACCTTGCGCCCGACCACCCGCTTCGCGTACTGCACCGGGATGCGGCGCTGGGCACGCTCCATGAACACGATGAAGCCCATCACCGCGACCATGAAGGCCACCAGGATCAGCACCGCGATGGCCGACAGGGTGCCGGTGCGCACGTTGTTGACGGTGTCGACGATCGCGCCCGGCAGCCCGACGACGATGCCCGCGAAGATGATCAGCGAGATGCCGTTGCCGATGCCGCGCTCGGTGATCTGCTCGCCCAACCACATGACGAACGCGCAGCCGGTGGTCAGGGTCAGCACGGTGGTGAACCGGAAGCCCCAGCCCGGGCTCGGCACCAGCGCCGCTCCGCCCGGCGTGGTCACGTTCTCGAGCCAGAGCGAGATCGACGTGCCCTGCACGATCGAGATGAGAATCGTGCCGTAGCGCGTGTATTGCGTGATCTTGCGCCGGCCGAGCTCGCCCTCCTTGGAGAGCTTCTCCAGGTAGGGCCAGACCACGGTCAGCAGCTGCAACACGATCGACGCCGTGATGTACGGCATGATGCCGAGCGCGAAGATCGCGACCCGCGACAGGCTGCCGCCGGTGAACGTGTTCACCATGCCGAGCAGCGTGCCCTGCACCGCCTCCATGAACTCGAGGAGCGCGTTCGGGTCGATGCCCGGGGTCGGGATGTTGCAGCCGATCCGGTAGACCGCGAGCAGGCCGAACGTGAACGCCAGCCGCTTGCGCAGGTCGGGGATCGCGAAGACGTTGCGGAAGCTGTCGATCACGAGTCGACCACCTCGCACTTCCCACCGGCCGCCTCGATCTTCTCGCGCGCCGATTTGGAGAACTTGTGGGCGGTGACGTTGAGCGGCTTCGACAGCTCGCCGTCACCGAGGATCTTGATCGGCATGCCCGAGCGGGCGATGCCCTTCTCGACGAGCAGCTCGGGAGTGACGTCGCTCCCCTTCTCGAGTGAGATCTCTTCCAGGCGGGCGAGGTTCACCACCGAGTACTCCGTGCGGAAGATGTTGGTGAAGCCGCGCTTCGGAACGCGCCGGATGAGGGGCATCTGGCCGCCCTCGAAACCGATCCGCTGGCTGTAGCCCGACCGCGAGCGCTGGCCCTTGTGGCCACGGCCGGCGGTCTTGCCGAGGCCGGAGCCGGGTCCGCGACCCACCCGCTTCTTCTTGTGCCGGCTGCCCTTGGCGGGAGACAGGTCGTGTAGCTTCATTCTTCCTCTCCTGGTTTCATCTCCGCTGCGCCTGCGCTCGCGTCCGCGACGATCTCGGCCAGGTGCGGGATCTTGGCGACCATGCCGCGCACCGCCGGGGTGTCCAGGCGCACCACTTCGTGCCGGATCCGGCGCAACCCGAGGCTGTCCAGAACCTGCCGCTGATTGCGCGGCCGGCCGATGGCGCTTCGCACCTGCCGAATCCTGATCTCGCTCGCCTTCTTCGCCTTCTTGCTCATGCGTCGTCCGTCGGCGCCTCGCTCAGCCCGCGCTGGCGACGCACCTCCTTCTCGTCGCGCAGCGAGGCGAGTGCCGCCATCGTTGCCTTGATCACGTTCTGCGGGTTCTTCGAGCCCAGCGACTTGGTGAGAATGTCCTGGATGCCCGCGCTCTCGACGACCGCCCGCACCGGGCCGCCGGCGATCACGCCGGTGCCCTCGGAGGCGGGCTTGAGGAGCACGCGGCTCGAGGCGAAGACGCCCAGGATCTCGTGCGGAATGGAGGTCCCCTTGAGCCGAACCTCGAGCAGGTTCTTGCGCGCGCCGTCCACACCCTTGCGGATGGCGCTCGGCACCTCCTTCGCCTTGCCGTAGCCGTAGCCGACCCGGCCGTTGCCATCGCCGATCACCACCAGCGCCGAGAACGAGAAGTTCTTGCCGCCCTTGACCACCTTGGTCACGCGGTTGATGTGGATGACCTGCTCGAAAAACTCGCTGTCGCTGCTGTTTCTATAGTCCCTGGCCAAGAGAGATCTCCTCGAATCAGAACTTGAGGCCTTTGGAACGGGCCCCTTCCGCGAGCTCGCGTACCTTGCCGTGATAGAGGTAGCCGCCGCGATCGAAAACGACCGCTTCGACGCCCTGCTTCTTGGCGCGCTCGGCGATCGCTTCGCCGACGAGACGCGCCGCGTCCTTGGTCGAGGTACCGCCCTCGGCCTTCTTGGCGATGGCGCTCTCCTTGGAGCTCGCCTGCGCCAGGGTCTTGCCGCGCGAGTCGTCGATCACCTGCGCGTAGACGTAGCGCAGCGACTTGAACACCGCCAGCCGCGGCCGCTCCGCGCTACCGGCGACGCGCCCGCGTACCCGCAGGTGGGCCTGCCGCCGTCGTTGCCTCTTGTGCTGAGCCTTATCCATGAGTAACGCCTCTTTCCGCCTAGCCGGCCGTCGCGCCGGCCTTGCCGACCTTGCGTCGAATCACCTCGTCGACGTACTTGATGCCCTTGCCCTTGTAGGGATCGGGCTTGCGCAGACTGCGAATCTCGGCCGCGACCTGCCCCACCTCCTGGCGGTTGGCCCCGCGCACCGAGATCTTGTTCGATTTGTCGATCTCGACGTCGATACCGTCGGGCAGCTCGTAGATCACCGGGTGCGAGTAGCCGAGCGCCAGATGAACGGCGCGCCCCTGTACCTCGGCCTTGTAGCCGACGCCGTTGAGCTGCAGCTCCTTGACGAAGCCTTCCGAAACGCCGGTGACCGCGTTGGCCAGCAGCGCCCGGATCAACCCGTGCTTGGAGCGAAGATCGCCGCTGTCGTTCTCGCGACTGACGCTGATGATGCCGTCGTCGATCGAAACCGCGATGCCCTCGAGCATCCGCTCGGCGACCTTCCCCTTCGGCCCCTCGGCCGTGAAGACGCCGTTCTCGATCGCGACCTTGGTCCCGTTCGGAATCTCGATTGGACGTTTTCCTACGCGTGACATCGGCTCTCCTACCAGACCTCGCAGAGGATCTCGCCGCCGACGCGCTGGTCACGCGCCTGCTGGTCGGTCAACAGACCCTTGGAAGTCGAAACGATGGCGACGCCGAGTCCGTTGAGAACCGGCTTGAGCTCGCCGGCGCCGCGATAGACGCGGCGGCCCGGACGGCTTACGCGTTGCAGATGCTGGATCGCCGGCGCGCCGTCGGCGCCGTAGCGCAGGAAGACGCGCAGCCGGCCTCCCGGAGCGCCGTTGTCGACGCTCTCGAAGTCGGAGATGAAGCCCTGCTCCTTGAGGATTCGGCAGACCTCGAGCTTGAGGCCCGAAGTCGGCGAATCGAGCCGGTCGTGCTTGGCGGTGTGAGCGTTGCGAATCCGGGTCAGCAGATCCGCTATCGGGTCGGTCATCGTCATCGCCGGGTCCTCACCAACTCGCCTTGATCACGCCGGGCAGATAGCCCTGCAGCGACAGATTGCGGAAGCAGATCCGGCACAGGGCGAACTTGCGCATGTAGCCGCGCGGGCGGCCGCACCGCCGGCAGCGGTTGCGGTAGCGCACCTTGAACTTGGGCTTCTGGGTGATCTGGGCCATCTTTGCCGTTGTTGCCACTCGAATCTCCTTAGTCGTTGCGAGGCCGCTTGAACGGCATACCAAGCGACTTGAGCAGGTGGAAGGCCCGCTCGTCGTTGTCGGCCGTGGTGACGATCGTGATGTTGAGCCCCTTCGGCCGGTCCACCTTGTTGTAGTCGACGTCGGGGAAGATCAGGTGGTCCTGGATCCCCAGCGTGTAGTTGCCGCGGCCGTCGAACGCGCCGGTCTTGACGCCCTGGAAGTCGCGCACGCGCGGCAGGGCGGCCGAGATGAGGCGGTCGAGAAAGTCCCACATGCGGCCGCCCCGCAGCGTCACCCGGCAGCCGATCGGCATGCCTTCGCGCACCTTGAACGCCGCGATCGACTTGCGCGCGCGGGTCACGGTCGGGCGCTGGCCCGCGATCTGCGCCAGCTCCTCCACCGCCTGGTCGAGCAGCTTGATGTTCTGCGTCGCCTCGCCGAGGCCGACGTTGAGGACAATCTTCTCGAGCCGCGGCACGGCCATGACGTTGTCGATGCCGAACTCCTTCTGGAGATCGGGCACGACGTCCTCTTCGTAACGTTTGCGCAAGCGGGGGAAGTAGCCGCTGCCCGCCGCCGGCGCCGATGTGCTCTTGCTCTTCGCCATCTCGATTCAGCCTTAGTTGAAAGTGGCGTTCGACTTCTTGCTCACTCGAACGCTCGTGCCGTCCTCCAGACGGCGGCGGCCGACCCGGGTCGGCTGCCCGCTCTCGGGGCAGATCAACATCAGGTTGGAGATCCGGATCGGCGCTTCGCGCTCGACGATGCCCCCCTGGACCTGCTGGTTCGGGTTCGCCCGCGTGTGGCGCTTCACCATGTTGATCCGCTCGACGATCGCGGTGTTCTGGGCCGGCTGCACCTTCAGCACCTTGCCACGCGCGCCGCGGTCCTTGCCCTTGGTGACCAGCACCTCGTCGCCCTTCTTGATCTTGATCTTCTTCATGTCCGTCAGATGACCTCCGGCGCCAGCGAGATGATCTTCATGAACCGCCGCTCGCGCAGCTCGCGGGCCACGGGGCCGAAGACTCGCGTCCCGAGCGGCTCGCCCGCCTCGTTGACCAGCACCGCCGAATTGGTGTCGAACCGGATGTAGCTGCCGTCGCGGCGGCGGTGGGCCCGGCGCGTCCGCACGATCACCGCGCGCACCACCTGGCCCTTCTTGACCGTGCCCTCCGGCGTGGCCTCCTTGACCGAAGCGGTGATGATGTCGCCGATGCCGCCGACCTTGGAGGCGGAGCGGCCGCGCACCTGGATGCAGGCGATCTTCCGCGCGCCCGAGTTGTCGGCGACGTCGAGGATCGAGCCCATCTGGATCATTGGCCTACCGCCTTCTTCAGCACCTGCCGCACGCGCCAGCGCTTGAGGCGCGACAGCGGCCGGCACGACACGATCTCGACGCGGTCGCCCACGCCGCACTGACCGGTCTCGTCGTGCGCGTGGAATCGCTTCGTCTTCTTCATGTAACGCTTGTAGAGCCGGTGCATGACGCGGTTCTCGACCGCGACCACCACCGTCTTGTCCATGCTGTTGCTCACCACGGTGCCGATGCGCACCTGCTTGCGGCCGCGGGTTTCGGTGACTGCCGTTTCCGTCATCTCTCCAGCTCTCCTAACCTCTGGCCTTCTCACCGATCACGGTCAGCACCCGCGCCATGTCGCGGCGCAGGCTGGCGATCTTCGCCGGGTTCTCGATCTGACCGGTGACCTTCTGCAGGCGCAAGGCGAACAGCTGCTCGGCGAGCTCGCGCTCCTTGTCGCGCAGCTCCTCGACCGTCTGCTCGCGCAGATCCGACGCTTTGACCGCCATCAGGCCCACTCCTCGTGACGCGAGATGAAGCGCGTCTTGATTCCGAACTTGTAGGTCGCCAGCTTGATCGCGTGCTCCGCGACCTCGGGCGACACTCCTTCCAGCTCGAACAGCACGCGCCCCGGCTTGACCACCGCCACCCACGCCTCGGGCGCGCCCTTGCCCTTACCCATCCGGGTCTCGAGCGGCTTCTTGGTGATCGGCTTGTCGGGGAACACCCGGATCCAGATCTTGCCGCCGCGCTTGACGCCGCGGGTGATGGCGATACGAGCGGCCTCGATCTGCCGCGCCGTCACCCAGCCGCACTCGAGCGCCTGCAGGCCGTAGTCGCCGAAGGCGATCGAATCGCCGCCCTTGGCCCGGCCGCGGCGCTTGCCGCGCTGCTGCTTCCGGTACTTGACCTTCTTGGGCATCAGCATCGGCGAGTCACCTCACAACTGTCCGTCGAGTTCTGCATGTTCTGCTCTGCTCTTTCGCTTCCCGGCCTGTCCGAGTCGTCCTCTAGCCGGCTCCGAGGGCACGCCGCCCGCGCTCGCGCAGAAGGTCGCCCTTGTAGATCCACACCTTCACCCCGATCATGCCGTAGGTCGTGCGCGCCTCGGTGAAGCCGTAGTCGATGTCCGCCTTGAGCGTGTGCAGCGGCAGACGGCCGTCCTGGTACCACTCGGTCCGGGCGATCTCGTGACCGCCCAGGCGGCCCGCGATCATCACCTTGAAGCCCTTGGCGCCGAAACGGAACGACGATTCCATCGCCTTCTTCATCGCCCGCCGGAAGGCGATCCGGCGCTCGAGCTGGCCGGCGATCGAGGCCGCCACCAGCTGCGCCTCGAGCTCGGGCCGCTGGATCTCCTGGATGTTGATGTGCACGGGCTTGCCCATCTGCTTCATCAGGTCGTCGCGCAGCTTGTCGACCTCGGCGCCCTTGCGGCCGATGATGATGCCGGGTCGCGAGGTGTAGATCGACACCCGCAGCTTGTCGGCCGCGCGCTCGATGTCGATCTCGCTGACGCCGGCGTGCGATAGACGCCGCTTGAGCTGCTCGCGCAGCTTCAGGTCCTCGTGCAGAATCTGCGAGTAGTCCCGCTCGGCAAACCAGCGCGAGTGCCACGACTTGTTGTAGACGAGCCGGAACCCGT
This sequence comes from Acidobacteriota bacterium, assembly GCA_024638355.1. GTDB lineage: Bacteria > Acidobacteriota > Thermoanaerobaculia > Multivoradales > JAHEKO01 > JAHEKO01. The sequence continues at coordinate 3,548 of JAHEKO010000063.1, read as the reverse complement.
ACGGATGTGTTTTCTGACCCACTGATCTCCCCCTACGAGTCGTCCACCGTCTTGCGCGTGTCGAGCTTCACCGTGACGTGGCTCTGCCGCTTGAGAATGCGGAACGCCCTGCCCATCGGTTGCGGGCGGATGCGCTTGAGCGCCGGTCCGCCGTCGACGAACACCTCGCGCACGTAGAGCAGGTCGACGTCGATCTTCTCGTCCTGGCTCTCGGCGTTGGCGATCGCCGACTTCAACAGCTTCTTGAGCGGCCGCGCCGCCCACTTCTTGGAAAGCTCCAGGATGTTCACCGCCTCCTGGACGTCGCGGCCGCGGATCTGGTCGGCGACCAGGCGCACCTTCTGCGGCGAAGTCTGGAGATAGCGCAGTCGCGCCGTGACTTCCATTATCTCGGCCTCCCCGCCTTCTCCGCCCGCTTGCCGCCGTGGCCGCGAAAGGTCCGCGTCATCGCGAACTCGCCCAGCTTGTGGCCGACCATGTTCTCGGTGACGTAGACCGGAATGAACTTCATCCCGTTGTGGACGGCGATCGTCAGCCCGACCATCTCGGGCGTGATCGTGGAACGCCGTGACCAGGTCTTGAAGACCCGCTTCTTGCCCGACTCCACCATCGACTCCACCTTCTGCTGGAGGTGCTCGTCGATGAAGAAGCCCTTCTTGAGAGATCGCGTCATGAGCCGTCCTACTTCTGCTTTCGTCGCCGCACGATCATCTTGTCCGTGCGCTTGTTTCTACGCGTCTTGAAGCCCTTGGCCGGCTGGCCCCAGGGCGAACAGGGGTGGCGGCCGCCCGAGCTGCGGCCCTCGCCGCCGCCCATCGGGTGGTCGACCGGATTCATCACCACGCCGCGGTTGTGCGGCCGGCGCCCGAGCCAGCGCTTCTTGCCCGCCTTGCCGAGCGACTTGTTCTCGTGATCGAGATTGCCGACCTGGCCGACGGTGGCGAAGCACTCGATGTGCACCTTGCGCACTTCGCCCGAGGGCAGCTTGAGCAGCGCCTGCTTGCCTTCCTTGGCCATCAGCTGGGCGCCGGATCCCGCGCTGCGCGCCATCTGCCCGCCGCCGCCGATCTTGAGCTCGACGTTGTGGACGATGGTGCCGGCCGGGATCTTGCTCAGCGGCAGGGCGTTGCCCGGATTGATCGGGGCATCCTCACCCGAGACCACCTCGTCGCCCACCGCCAGGCCGTGGGGCCACAGGATGTAGCGCTTCTCGCCGTCGGCGTAGTGCAGCAGGGCGATTCGCGCCGACCGGTTCGGGTCGTACTCCACGGTGGCGACCCGGGCCGGAACGCCCGCCTTGTCGCGCTTGAAGTCGACGATGCGGTAGCGCCGCTTGTGGCCGCCGCCACGGAAGCGAACGGTCGTCCGGCCCTTGTTGTTGCGGCCGCCCGAGCCGTCCTTGCCTTCGGTCAGCGGCTTGTACGGCTTCGAAGCGGTCACCTCGTCGAAGGTCGAGACCGTCTGGAACCGGCTGGCCGGATTCGTCGGCTTGAGTTTTCTGATCGCCATCGACCTACACTCCCTCGAAGAACTCGATCGGCTTTTCGCCCGGCGCGAGCCGCACGTAGACCTTCTTCCAGTCCGGGCGGCGGCCGACGTAGCGCCCCTGGCGCCGCACCTTGCCGTGCATGTTCGCCGAGCGAACCTCGGCGACCTTCACCTTGAACTGCGCTTCCACGGCCCGCTTGACTTCGATCTTGTTGGCCCGCGCGTCGACCTCGAAGGCGACGATGCCGCGCTCGTCCTTGAGCACGGTCGACTTCTCGGTGATCAGCGGCCGGCGAATGACTTCTTGAATTCTCACTTGGACAGCACCTCGATCAGGCGGCCGAGGGCCTCCTCGCTGACGACCACCTTGGGGCGGTCGACGATGTCGTAGACGGTGACGCCGAGTGCGTCGACCGCCTTGACGGCCGGGTTGTTGCGCACCGCCAGCGCCAGGTTCATGTTGCCGTAGCGGTCGACGACCAGAGTCCGGCCGTCGATCTTGAGCTTGCCGAGGCTGGCGGCGAACTCCTGGGTCTTGTGGCTGTCGAGGTCGAGCTTGTCGACCACCACGATCGCCTCCTCGGCCAGCTTGCGCGACAGAGCCGACTTGAGGGCGTTGCGCTTCTCGCGCACCGACAAGCCCTTCTCGTAGCTCCGCGGCTGCGGTCCGTGGATGGTACCGCCACCCCGCCGCAGGCCCGAGCTGGCGCGTCCGGCGCGCGCGCGGCCGGTCCCCTTCTGCCGGTAGAGCTTGCGCCCGGAGCCCCGCACCTCGCCGCGCTGCTTGGTCTTGTGCGTGCCCTGCCGCTGACCGGCGAGGTAGGCCTGAACCGCGGTGTGGATCAGGTGCTCCTTGTAGGGGTAGCCGAAGACCGACTCCGGGAGCTCGATCTCCTTGACTTTCTTGTTCTTGAGGCTCTTGACCGCGATCTTCATGTCCGATCCTTCATTCAGCCGCGCTTGGCCTTCTGAATCGCCAGGTAGCCGTCGCGAGGTCCGGGCACCGCGCCGCGGATGTAGAGCAGGTCGCGCTCCTCGTCGACCTTGACGACCTTCAGGTTCTTGGTGGTGACGCGCTTGTTGCCCATCTGGCCGGGCGCCTTGAGGCCGGGGAAGACGCGCGAGGGATCCGAGGCCTGGCCGATCGAGCCGGGCGCGCGATGAAACATCGAGCCGTGGGTCGCGCGGCCGCCGCCGTGGCCGTGGCGGCGCATGACGCCCTGGAAGCCCTTGCCCTTGCCGGTGCCGACGACGTCGACGTAGTCGTCGACCTCGAAGATCGACGCTTTCACCTCGTCGCCCGCCTTGGCCTCGTCGCCGGCCTCGATGCCGAACTCGGCCAGCCGCCGCAGCGGCGCCACGCCGGCCTTGGCGAAGTGGCCGCGCATCGGCGAGGTCACGCCGCGCGGCGCCTTCTCCTCGACGAGGCCGATCTGCACCGCCTCGTAGCCGTCGCTCTCGCCGGTCTTGCGCTGCACGACCAGGCAGGGACCCGCCTTGACGACGGTCACCGGGACCACCCGGCCGTCTTCGAGGAAGATCTGGGTCATACCGAGCTTCTTGCCGAGAATTCCGTTCATTGGTCTTGTCCCACGCCCTAGTTGCCGAACGCCTTGATCTCGACGTCCACCCCGGCCGGCAGCTCCAGCTTCATCAGGGCGTCGACCGTCTGGCTGGTCGGGTCGAAGATGTCGAGCAGACGCTTGTGCGTCCTGATCTCGAACTGCTCGCGCGACTTCTTGTCGACGTGCGGTCCGCGGTTGACCGTGTAGCGGGAGATCTGAGTCGGCAGCGGGATCGGGCCGACGACACGCGCGCCGGTACGACGCGCAGTATCGACGATCTCGTTGGTGGACGAGTCGAGGATCCGGTAGTCGAACGCCTTGAGGCGAATTCGGATCTTTTCGTTGACCATTTTCTCAGAACCCCTGTTTTCTCAATCGCCCGGCGCGGGGCCGGGCGTAAGCCTCGTCAGTCCAGGATCTCCGTGACGGTGCCGGCGCCGACGGTGCGGCCGCCCTCGCGAATCGCGAAGCGCACGCCCTTCTCCATCGCGATCG